>AZHQ01000004.1 GCA_000504605.1 alpha proteobacterium SCGC AAA288-E13 | reverse complement strand
ATCTGAAACATTCCAGGATAATGGTTTTAAAAATTTCTCTGGATATTGAACAATATTAAAAATTTCAGTAAAAGAAAGTGATAACATCTCCAAATTATGCACTTCATCATCAAAATAATGATGGTTATAGAAAATAATTAATAAAGAAATTACAGAATATATCAGTATACCCAAAATAATATATTTGTTTTTAATAACATTGTTAAAAGTATCCATATATATTTATTCAATTTCTAAAGTTAAACTCATAATTAAATATTTATTTATTTTTCTTAAAAACAAAATTCATTGATGTTATTAAAAAAATTTTATTAACAATAAAAGCACTACTAAAGTATAGACTCCAGCCAACACATCATCAAACAAAATTCCAAAACTATTTTTGTAATTTTTATCGAAATATCCTATCGGGAATGGTTTTAAAATGTCAAAAAATCTAAACAGAAAAAATGAAATGGCATATAAATATAAATCAGCACCAAATGATTGGGTTTGTAAAAAGGCAATGTACTCAATAAAAAAAATTGGAATTGATTGACCAATTACTTCATCTATTACAATTTGTCTTGCATCTTTTTGTTCAAATTCATTCTCTATAGTTTTTATTGCATACAACGAGTAAGTAAAAACTAAGATCATAGCCAAACATAAGAAAAGAAAGTGCTCTATTGAAATATAAAATCTAAATAAATAAAAAAAAATAATTGAAATAACTAATGAAGCAAATGTGCCAGAGGCTATTTTAATATAACCAATTCCTAAAAAAGTAACAAAAATTAAATTGATTTTTTTAATCATTTTCCCTTAAAGTAATCAATTTTTTACTTTGCAATAATTTTGAATATCGTTTCAGGTATCATTTTATAAATAAACATAATTATTGACCAATATCCTGGTACATATACAGTATTCATACCAAGATCAAATCTCATTCTTAATACTCTTTCTTTCCTAGGAGTAGTTAATGTTTAATCAATATAGATAAAATAATGATCTTTTAGTTATATATTTGTTTTGTTATGCGTGATATTTTTATCATAGTGTTGATTTGAAAATTTGAATAATGATAATAAACAAAGTATTTCTTTTTTATCCACCAGGACCAATGTACCAAAGAGGTGAAGATAGATGCCAGGGAAGTGTTGACCAATCAACCAATATGGCAATGAGATCACCTAATGATGTGGCTTATGTTTCTTCGCAATTAGAACAAAGGAATATTGCAAATATGTTTATCGATTATTCTAGCGAAGGTAGGACTGTTTCTGATTTGCATAATGATTATTTAAATTTTGCTCCTGATGTTGCTATTACAAGCACAACTAATTCAACAATCAATCATGATTTAAAAATTATTGAAGAAATGAAATCTAAAAATAAAAATTGTAAATTTATTATGAAAGGATCTATTTTTTTCAAAGCTCCATCTTCTTTATTAAAATCACTTGATCTAAAAAATATTGATTTTCTTATTGGAGGAGAAATCGAGTTTGCTGCTGTCAATATAATTGACAAAATCAACAATAATCAGAAAGATTTTAATACTATTCCTGGCCTTTTTGTTAAGGAGGAAAATGAATGGAAAGAAACCAAATTTGATACTTGGAGTAAAGAGATTGATGATCTTCCATTTCCTAATAGATCAATAATGAAAAATGATCTTTATCAAAGACCTGACACTGGAGAGCCTTCAGCTACTATTGCTACATCAAGAGGCTGTCCATCTGCTTGTATATATTGTTTAACTCCAACTATATCAGGAAAAATAACTAGATTTAGATCACCCAAGTCAGTTATCAAAGAATTAGAAGATTGTTATTACAATCATGATATCAAAAACTTTTTTTTTAAAGCTGATACGTTTACAATTAATCATCAATGGGTAAAAGAAATTTGTCAAAGCATTTTAAGTTCACCTTTAAAAAATAAAATCGAATGGGTAGCTAATTCTAGGGTAAGGCCATTAAAAGAGGATACACCAAAAATTATGAGAGAGGCTGGTTGCTGGTTAATTGCTTTTGGGTTTGAAACTGGATCTACAGAATCAATGAAAAAAATAAAAAAAGGTGCAACAGTAGAAGATAATTTGAGAGCTGGATATTTAGTAAAAAAAGCTGGCTTAAAATTGTATGGTTTTTTTCTTATAGGATTACCATGGGAAAACAAAGAGCACTTGACTGATACCGAAAAACATATGTTTGAAATCAATTCCGAATTCATTGAGTTGCACATAGCAGTTCCATTCTATGGTACTGAATTATTCGACATGGTTAAAAAGGAAGGTTTATTAAAAGTTCCTGTAGTAGGTCAAAATTATTTTGAAGAGGCAGCAACAGGTACAAAATATTTAAGTCCCAAAGAATTAAGTGCCTTTAGAAAAAGAGCACTTTTCAAATATCACGCTAGACCAAGCTATATATTTAATAAACTGAAAGATAGTTTTTCAGATTACAGAAAATTTTTAAACTATACAAAATACGGTTATAGACTTATTAAAAATTTAAGAAATTAAATCTTCTCTTTTCTGCCTATTTTTTAAAAAAATATATGAATCTTTTTATAAGAATTATCCTTAACATTTTCAAAGCAGTTGTTGCGGATCTTAAAAATGTTCCTGAGATTTTTGAAACACCCATATTTCTTGGGTAATTGTTAACTGGTATTTCTATAACCCTACAACCACTATTTATAAATTCAATTGTTAATTCGGGCGCAAAAGCTACATTATCCGAAACTATATTGTGTTTGATTTTGTTATATTTTGTTTTCCAAAAAGCTCTGTAAGTACAACCAACGTCTGATAGAAGGGTTTTATTTTTTGGCCAAAGAATTGAGATTAAATTACCAAAAAGTTTATTAAAAAAAATTCTTGGTCTGTTCATATTGGCTTTATATTGGATATAAGCAGGATTTGTTCTTGTTCCTTGAACTACGTCATTATCCATCAAACAATTCAATATTTTCTCTAAATCTGAGCTTCTGAATGTTCCATCAGCTTCAGCAAGAACTATAATATCTGCCGTGGAATGATTAATTCCTGTTCTTAATGCATGACCGTATCCACGGTAATGATCTGGTAAAACTTTTGCTCCATTATTGGTTGCTATTATATGAGTTTTGTCTGATGAGATTTTATCTGCCACAACTACATTATCAACTACTTTTTTAAAATCATTAACAACAAAAGATATACTTTCTTCTTCCAGATATGAAGGGATTACAACATCAATTGTAAATTTTTTATTTTTTCTAATCTTTTTTTCGAGTTCATAAATATCTACTCTTGTATTAATATTACAATAAATGTTTTTTAGTATGTGATACCTGGGAATTTCAGATTTATTTAGCAAAGAAAATAATGGAGTTTTTATATTATTACTTAAATTTTTAACTATTAATTCTGTAAAATTTTTATTTAGGCAAATCAAACCAGTACCAAAAAAGTCGGAAATAATCTTTTTGCTCTTTTCGATAGAATTAGTAATAATTTTATTTTCTCTATCTAAAATTACAGCATAATTTTTTAGATATTCGTCAGGAAAATTAAATTCTTTAATAGCAACCATTGTAGAAAAATTATTATTTGAGATTGTATTGCTAAAATCTTTGAAATCATTTTCATCATAATATTCATCAACCAATGTAAGAAGAGCATGTTCTTTGGGGTCTAGATATTTATCAATTCTTTTTACAGCAAGAAGTAACTCCAAACCATCACTATTACTTACTTTTTCATTAAAAATAAGTTCAATGCCCTCAAAATCTCTAATGCCTTCTTGGAAAAGATTTTTATATCGAGTAATTACCACATAAATTTTTTCTGGATTTAAATGTTGTTTTATTAAACGAATGTGTCTTTTTAAAAGCGTTTCATTATCTATTTCAATAAATGCTTTTAGATTTTGCTTTTTACCTAATTGGATTCTTTGGCCTACTCCTCCAGCTAAAATAAAAGCCTTATTAATTTTTTTTACTTTTTCAATCATTTTTATATTAATATTTAGGCGATAATTTCTTTATTATAAATTTTACAGCTCATGACAATACTGAAACCAATCATAGTAGCAAGTAGAGCTGAACCTCCGTATGACATAATAGGTAAAGGAGAACCAACTATTGGTAGTAAACCCAAAACCATGCTCATATTAACTGTAATATAAATAAATAGGGCTGATACAAAACCAAAACAATAAAACTTTGCAAAATAACTTTTTGATAGTTGACCTATTCTTATAATTCTAAATAACATTATTAAATATAGCATTAACAAAAATAAAGAACCTAAAAATCCGAATTCCTCTGAAAATAAGGTAAATATAAAATCTGTATGTTTTTCAGGTAAGTATTCTAAGTAACTTTGGGTTCCTTTTAGATACCCCTTGCCATACAGTCCTCCGGATCCCACCGCTATTTTGGATTGAAGGATTTGATAGCCTGCTCCTGTAGGATCTCTTTCTGGATTGAAAAAAGTTAAAATTCTAAGCTTTTGATAAGGTTTTAAAATCGATATAACAAATGGGGCACAAACTAACAAAGTTAAAAACGAATAAACAAAGTATCTAACTCTAACCCCAGCCAACCAGATCACAGCTAAGCCGCTTGCTGCAATTAAGATAGCAGTACCAAGATCAGGTTGAGCAATAACAAGATAGATTGGAAAACCTAATAAAATAATTGGGTAGACGATATTTCTGACTTTATGTATATTTTCCGATTGAACTCGATGGTAAAATTTAGCAAAACAAACAATGATTGCAATTTTCATTAGCTCGGAAGGTTGCAGATTTAAAAAATACAAATTCATCCATCTTTGGGAACCTTGGGCTGTAACTCCAAACAATAAAACATAAACTAGCATGCCTAATATCACCGCATAAAATATGTAGGCTAATGAATGCCAATATCCAATTCGTAGAAAAGAAAGAGTTAAGAACAAAACAAAAAATATAGAAAATTTTAAAATATGGCTATTAGTATGATATTTAAATTGTCCTCCATCGGTTGAATACATAGCAAAACAACTGATGATACCAATTAATAAAATCATCATTAAGAGAATGTAATCAATTGATTTAATTTTTTCTAAAAATGTTTTGCGTTCAGAAAACTGATTGTCATACATTATCTTCAAATCTCCATTTTTCTTTCTTTTCTAATTTTTTCTCTTAGTTTGTGCCGATCAATAACCAATTTAATTATTTTTTTTGCTAGTGGAGCTGCCTCTACACTTCCAGAACCTCCGTGCTCAACTACAACACTGATTGCATATCGAGGATTTTTATATGGTGCAAAAGCAATAAAAATGGCATGATCTCGATCTTCATAGGGTATATCTTGGAGTTCTAAATCAGCCTCCCGTTGTTCTTCAGTAATACGTTTAACTTGTGATGTTGCTGTTTTGCCTGCATATTGATATTTCTTTTCTTCATATCTTGTTGCGTAGGCCGTACCCATTGGTTCATTGCTTACCGCATACATTGCCTCGGTTACAAATTTAACATTCTCGTGATTTCTGAATAAAGGTTTTATTGAGTTGTCAAATTCACTGCTCATTAAATCCATATCCATTTCCAGTTCTGCAATTTCAATTTTTTGACTCAACTTCTGTTCAAATCCTTTCAATTGATTATTAATACTTAATTTAATATCCTCATAAGTTACCGCTCCATCATCAATAATTCGAGGTCGAATTTTAAATCCTCCATTAGCCAACTGAGCGGTCATTAAACAAAGTTCTAATGGCGTACTTTGTATATAACCTTGTCCAATCCCAGTAAGTAAGGTTTCACCCAATACCCATCCTCTGCCTATATTTTTAAGTTTCCATTTTGTAGAAGGAACAATTCCAGTTTTTTCTTCAACAAAATAGCCGCTCAATACTTTTTCCTCAAGTCCATATTTTTTTGCAGTAATCGACAAACGATCAACTCCTAATATTCTTGCAACTTCATAAAAATAGATATCGCAAGATTGCTTAATCGCATTTCTTAAACTCATATAACCATGACCTTTTTTTTTCCAGCAATGATATTTATGATCATACAACTCTATTTTTCCTTCACATTTGTTAACAAACTCAGGTGTAATCACGTGGTTTTCTAATGCGGAAAGTGCAACTAAAGGCTTAATTGTTGATCCCGGAGAATATAGACCAGAAACCGATTTATTGATCAAAGGTTTTAATGGATTGTTATTAATTTCTTTCCATTTTTTACTATCTATTCCATGAACAAATTGGTTTGGATCAAAAGTTGGAGAGGATCCCATTGCAATCATATCCCCTGTATAAATATCCATTACATTGATAGATCCACTTTTTCCAATTAGTAATTTTTGAACGTAACGTTGAACTTCTTGGTCGATGGTAATTCTAAAGCTTTTGCCTTGAATCCCTTCGATACGATCAATTTGGTTAATTCTTTTTCCATAAGCATTGACTTCGTAACGTTGTAAGCCAGAAGTCCCTATAAGTTCCTTTTCTAAGGACTTCTCCAATCCGGATTTTCCAACACGAAGCCCAGGAACATGATTTTCTCTAACAAATGAATAATTATTAATATCTTGTACGCTAGCTTCGGCAACATATCCTAAAACATGTGTCAAGTTTTCTGCTTGAGGGTATTGTCTTGCAACCGAAAATACTGGTTTTGTTCCGTGGAGCTCATGCAAAAAAAGATTGAGTTTAGAAAATTCTTCCCAGGAAAGATTTTCAGAAATAATTAATGTTTCCCAAGGCATCTGTTTTTCTTTTTTCTTATAAATTTTTCTTATTTGCCTATTTTTTAGTTTGATTATATTTTTTAACCTTACCATCAGATAATTAAAATCTTCTACTTCTTCAGGTATCACATGTAATTGAAAAACTTGATTGTTGTCCGCTATTTTATTTCCAAAATAATCTTCAAAAATTCCTCGTTTTGGTGGCAGTTTCCATGTTCTCAACCTATTTTTGTCAGAGAGAAATGAATATTTTTTATTTTCAGAAATTTGTAATGAAAATAATCTACCAATAATACCTGCAAAAACAATAACTTTTGCAGCAGACAAAACAAACATTCGTCTTGTAATTAATTTGTTTTTATTTAGTCCAAAAGAATCACGATCAAACATTTTTTTCCTTAATAATTTTATTGGCTAGAAAACCAAATAAAATCCCGAAGACAGGATAGAGAAGAATCGTGATACCAGTATTTAATAATAAAGCTACATAATTAATTTCAATGTTAAAAAATATTTCCAGAATATAAAAATAAGCTGAATTTGTAACTGCAATGGATGGTATAAAAACAATCCAATCTGAAACAATAGATGGCTGAACCGTTAAGTATCTTATATATGCGGCAAATCCTGATAAAATTAAATAAGTAACGGAACTAACACCAATGGGCAATCCAACAACTACATCATTAACGATTCCTGCTAAAAAAATAAATCCATAACCTAAAATCTCAGGATTTTTTAATACCCAATAAAATATGAGAATATACATTAGATTAAATGATAAAAAACTTAGCTTTTCAAAAGTAAAATCTGTTTCGCTAAAAGATAAAAATAATAAAATCAAAACTGGAATTAAACTCAAGAAACGGTTAGCAAAACTTTTTTTAAATGAAGTCATTTATTGTTTATTCTGTATTGGTTTGGAAATAATCACATTTATAAAATATAATTGACTTAAATCTGAAAAAAATTTAACTTGGAGTTCTCCTTCATTGAATTCAACTTTTCCAATTGGAACACCCGGTTGAAATATCCCATCTGTTCCGGAAGTATAAACCAAATTACCAACTTCTAATTGATGTTCTTTTGGTAAAAAATCTAATAGAGCGTGATTTTGACCATTGCCGCTCATAATCGCTTGATAACCATTTGGTTCAATAATAATTGGAATTTTACTGTTTAAATCGCTGATTAATAAGACTCTTGAAGATAAATAATTAACTTCTATAATTCTGCCAATAAAATATGGACCTTTTAAAACTGGCATTCCTTTTTTAAAGCCATCTCTAAATCCTTTATTTAAAATAACTGATTTTAAATAAGGACTTTCTTTATCAATCAAAACTTTAGAGGCAACTGTTTGATAACTATAGATATTAGTATTATCTATTACTTTTTTTAATTTGTCATTTTCCGTTTTTAGATAAGCGATTTGATTTTGTTGATTCTGTAATTGTTCTAATTCTAATTTTAGTGATTCATGTTCCTCATAAATTTTAAAATGGCTTTGAATGGTAGTAAACATAGGACCAAAGGTATTTCCAGGGATGGACGTGATAAAAGAAGTCCTATAAATCACATCCTTGATTGCAGAACGAACAAAATTTAGTGATTTTGAGTTGATTGATTCTAAAGAAAGCAAAACAACTGAAGCGATAATTAGAGCTAATAAAGAAAACTTTTGTTTGTTACCCTTTTTAAGAAAGGCTGATCGTATCGCTATTGAAAGATCATCTCGACTGGTTATTGCCATTGCTTATCATCAACTAATACTCTGTTAGCATAGTGGAAAATAATTCTTCATTCTCTAAAGCTTTTCCTGTTCCAATTGCTACACAAGCTAAAGGATCCTCGGCAATCGTTACTGGTAATCCTGTTTCTTTTGAAATTAATTTATCAATATTTTTTAATAATGAAGCTCCACCAGCAAGTGTTAATCCCATATCAACCAAATCTGCAGATAATTCTGGAGGTGTGTTTTCTAATGCATCTTTAATCGCATTTAAGATTTGAGTTAAAATTGGCTGAAGTGCTTCTGATGTATCATCTTCTCTCAGACTTATTTCCTTTGGGGTTCCTGATCTAATATCTCGACCTTTTATAAGGTATTCGTTGTTACTAGTTGGAAAAGCGGTTCCTATTTCTTTTTTAATTTTTTCAGCACTTGCTTCACCCACCAGAAGGTTATATTTTTTCCTCATATAACTAATAATCGCTTGATCCATTGCATCTCCTGCTACTCTTATTGAATTGGAATATACAACCCCTCCGAGTGACAGCACGGCAATTTCAGTGGTTCCTCCACCCATATCTACTACCATCGAACCCGTTGCTTCTGAAATTGGAAGATTTGCACCAATTGCAGCAGCGATTGGTTCTTCAATTAATTGAACTTTTCTAGCTCCAGCAGCTAACGCTGAGTCTTGAATTGCTTTTCTCTCAACAGGAGTTGAACCAGTTGGAACACAGATTAAAATTCTAGGATTTGCAAAAGTTCTTCTTTTGTGAACTTTTTTGATAAAATGCTTGATCATTTCTTCTGTTACGATGAAATCAGCAATTACTCCATCCTTCAGGGGTCTAACTGCAGTTATATTACCAGGTGTTCTGCCTAACATCGTTTTTGCTTCATCTCCAACTGCCAGTACAGTTTTTTTGCCCCTCTCATCGATAATTGCAACAACAGAAGGTTCATTTAAAACAACCCCTTGGCCTTTAAGAACAACTAAAGTATTTGCTGTTCCAAGGTCAATTGCCATATCAGTTGACCAAACTTCAGATATTGCTTTAAAAATTTTAAACATATTATATCCCTTTCATTTTTTGTTGCTCATGCTCTTCTGGAGCAGTTCTTTTTCTTTTAATAATCATTTTATTTAACGCATTTAAATATGCATTAGCTGAAGCTACAAGAGTATCGGTATCAGCTGCTTGACCAACCGTAGTCTTGCCGTTTTCCTCAATTCTTACACTTACCGTAGCTTGAGCATCGGTTCCTTCAGTTACAGCATGTACTTGATACAATTTAAGATTTACATCGTGAGGATATAATTTTTTTACACATTTAAAAATAGCATCTACTGGACCATCACCAGTTTCAGTAGCCTTTTTAATTTCTCCATAAACTTCTAGTGTCATATCTGCTTTTTGCGGCTCTCCAGTTCCTGCGAATACTCTAAGAGATTTTAAATTAATAACATTGTCTTCTTTAATTAAACTATCATCTACTAAAGCTGCAATATCTTCATCGTACACATGTTTCTTTTTATCAGCAAGAACTTTAAATTTACCGAAAGCAATTTGAATAATATCATCGGTAATTCCCATATAACCAAGATCATTTAATTTTTCTTTAAAGGCATGTCTTCCAGAATGCTTTCCCATAACTAATGAAGTTTGTTTCACACCTACACTTTCTGGAGTCATTATTTCGTAAGTGTTTTTATGCTTCAACATTCCATCCTGATGTATGCCAGATTCATGAGCAAAAGCATTTTTTCCAACGATCGCTTTATTAAATTGAACTGGAAAGCCTGTTGCATTTGAAACAACTTTTGAAGCTTTGCTTAATAATTCTGTATTTATTCCTGTTTTAAATGGCATTAAATCATTTCGGGTTTTGATTGCCATTACAATTTCTTCAAGGGCGGCATTGCCAGCTCTTTCACCAATACCATTAATGGTGCATTCAATTTGTCTAGCACCTGCAGAGATACCTGCTAAAGAATTTGCCACCGCTAGACCTAAATCATTATGACAATGTGTTGATAGAATAACTTTATCTATGTTGGGTACTTTATTGATGAGTGTCTCGATTATTTTTTTAAATTCTGAAGGAACAGAATACCCAACCGTATCAGGTATATTAATTGTTTTTGCTCCACAATTAATTGCGATTTCAACAGTCTTACACATAAAATCCATATCTGTCCGCGTTCCATCTTCGCATGACCATTCTACATCATCAGTAAATTTTCTTGCATAAGTTACATGTTCTTTTATTGACTCGATTACTTGTTCTGGTGATTTATTTAACTTATGCTTCATATGAAGTGGACTCGTTGAAATAAAAGTGTGAATTCTAAATCTAGGCGCTGCTTTTAAAGCCTCGTGACATACATCGATATCTTTCTTGGTATGTCTAGATAATCCACATGGAATTGAATTTTTTAAAATTTTACTTATTTCTTTAACTGCCTCGTAATCACCTGGTGAAGCAATAGGAAATCCGGCTTCAATGATATCAACTCCTAATTCATCAAAAATTCTAGAAATTTGTATTTTTTCTTCTAAGCTCATTGACGCACCTGGTGATTGTTCACCATCACGCATTGTGGTATCAAAAATTATTACTCTGTTTTTCTCGCTAGTCATGTGTAAGCATCTTCGCTTTTTTTTTAGCTACTATTATTACAATCTCTAGGCGAGATTGCAAAATAATTGTACAAATATTAACAAGATTTTAAAAGATTGTTAATTTTTATCTTTATCAACTAGCTTATTTTTGCCTATCCAAGGCATTAAACCTCTAAGCTTTTCGCCCACTTGCTCAATTGGGTGATTAGACAAATCTTTTCTCATTTTTAAGAAATTTTTTTTTCCGCTTTTACACTCATTCATCCATTGTTTAGCAAATTTTCCTGATTGAATATCATTTAAGATCTCTTTCATTCTCTTTTTTGTATCGCTATTAATTATTTTTTTGCCCGAAACATATTCTCCATATTCAGCAGTATTTGAAATAGAGTAATTCATATTTGCAATCCCACCTTCGTAAATCAGATCAACAATTAATTTTACTTCATGTAAACATTCAAAATATGCCATCTCAGGTGAATAGCCAGCTTCAACCAATGTTTCAAAACCATTTTTTATAAGTTCTACTAAGCCACCACATAAAATTGTTTGTTCTCCAAAAAGATCTGTTTCACATTCTTCCTTAAATGTCGTTTCAATAACACCCGATTTCCCTCCGCCGATCGCCATAGCATAAGAAAGAGCTAAGTCGCGAGCTTTGCCAGAACTGTCTTTGTGAATTGCCATTAAGCATGGAACTCCTCCCCCTTTTTGATATTCACTTCTTACTAAATGTCCGGGACCTTTCGGAGCAATCATAAAAACATCTAAATCTTTTCTTGCATTAATTAAATTAAAATGAATATTCAAACCATGTGCAAACGCTATGCTAGTTCCTTCTTTCATTCTTTGCTCGACATGATTTTTATAAATTTGAGCCTGAAGTTCATCTGGAGTTAAAATCATAACTATATCAGCCCATTCGGCTGCATCCGACAAACTCATCACTCGAAGCCCTTGAGATTCTGCTTTTTTCTTGCTAGAGGATCCTTCTCTTAAAGCAACTACCACTTCCTTTACACCACTATCTTTCAAGTTAAGAGCATGTGCATGTCCTTGACTTCCAAAACCAAAAATTGCAACTTTTTTGGATTTTATTAAACTGACATCAGCATCTTTTTCATAAAACATTTTCATTTTTTTTCTCCAAAAACTTCGGAACCCTTTGACATCGCCACAACTCCCGTTCTTGATATGCTAGCAAGCCCTAAGGGTTGCAAGAGGTTTATTAATTTATCAATTTCTTTTCTCAAGGCAGTCACTTCTACCACAAATGATTTTTTTGTTATATCCAAAATCAGTGAATTATATTTTTTACATATTTTTTTTGCTTTTTTTCTTTTTTGTTCATTAGATACTACCTTTAAGAGTACCAACTCTCTAAATAATGTTTTGTCTTTAGGAAAATCAGCAACTTTATGAACTGGGACAAGTTTTTTTAATTGAAGTTTAATTTGCTCTATCACTCGTGGTGTTCCCGAGGTTACAATTGTAATCCTAGATAAGTTGTTTTTTTTATCAACTTCTGCAACGGCTAAAGAGTCGATATTGTATCCTCGCCCAGAAAAAAGACCAACAACTCTAGCCAAAACACCAGCTTCATTATCAACCCAAACTACAATAGTGTGTCCTTCAATTTTTCCAATTTTTCCTGCAACGCTGTATGCCGATTTCGAAATTGTCATTTATACCAACACTTTTCCTTCTTCTGTAATTTCCTCTTCATCTTGTGGACCAAGTAACATCTGATTGTGCGGTTTTCCCGATGGGATCATCGGAAAACAATTTTCTTCTTTGTCAACCACACAATCAAAAATAACGGGCTTATCAACTTCGATCATTTCCTTTATTTTTTGATCTAGTTCATCAGGAGTTTTTGCACGAATTCCCACACAACCATAAGCTTCTGCTAATTTTACAAAATCTGGAAGTGCTGCAGTATAACTTTCGGAATAATTTTTTTCATGTAACAATTCTTGCCATTGACGAACCATTCCCATGTATTCATTGTTTAAAATAAAAATTTTAATCGGTAATTTATGTTGAACCGCAGTGGACATCTCTTGCATAGTCATTAATACTGATGCTTCACCAGCAATATCAATAACTAATTTTCCAGGATTAGCTACCTGAACGCCCACTGCTGCTGGCAAACCATAACCCATTGTGCCTAATCCACCGGAGGTCATCCATCTATTTGGTTTATTAAATTTGTAATGTTGAGCGGCCCACATTTGATGTTGACCTACTTCGGTAGTGACGAATACATCTTTGTGTTTAGTTAACTCATATAACCTTTGAACAGCGTGTTGTGGTTTAATTATTTTTTTACTGTTAATAAAATTTAATGATTTTTTTTCTCTCCATTTATTAATTTGTTCCCACCATTTTGAAATTTTTTGTTTGTTTGATTTTTCAAATGACGGATATTTTTTCTTAAAAGTTATAATAAATGATTTCAAAACTCCCTTTACATCCCCTACAATTGGCAAATCAACTTTTACATTTTTATTAATAGAAGATGGGTCGATATCCATATGTATTTTTTTTGATTTCGGAGAAAATTCATCTATCTTTCCTGTGATACGATCGTCGAATCTGGCTCCAATATTGATTAACAAATCACAGTCATGCATAGCATTGTTTGCTTCGAAAGTTCCATGCATACCTAACATGCCAATAAACTGATTGTCTTCCCCTGGATAACATCCTAGTCCTTGAAGAGTGGAAGTAATTGGAAAACCCGTTATTGCAACCAGCTCCCTAAGCAAAGTGCTTGCTTCAGGTCCTGAGTTTGTAACACCACCCCCTGTATATATTATAGGCTTAGAAGATTTTTTAAAATATTCGATCGCCGTTTCAATGTCTTTTTGAGTAAAAAGATTATTTTTTTTGTTATTTAATTGTTTCTTATTTTTATAAGAAATATATTTTGTCTTATTAAACTGAATGTCTTTTGGTATATCCACTAAAACAGGACCTGGTCTTCCTGACGTTGCCACTTCAAAAGCTTTGTGCATGATTTTAGATAAATCTTTTACATCTTTAACTAACCAATTATGCTTTGTACATGGCCGTGTAATTCCTGTGGTATCACATTCTTGAAATGCATCGGTTCCGATTAAATGGGTAGGGACTTGACCTGTAATACATACAATTGGAATTGAATCCATATAAGCATCGGTTAAAGCTGTTACCGTATTGGTAACACCTGGACCCGATGTAACCAAAACAATACCAGGTTTGCCTGATGACCTAGCATAACCTTCCGCTGCGTGACCTGCTCCTTGTTCGTGACGAACTAAAAAATGTCTAATTTTTTTATGATTTTTTAGTTCATCATAGATAGGTAAAACCGCTCCCCCAGGATAACCAAAAATAGTATCCACACCTTGTTCTTCGAGAACCTTGAAAACAATTTCAGAACCTGTCATTAAATTTTCCATTAGAGCAATCTAACGGAGTTTAGTTTTTGGTCAAGTTTAAGAACAGTTAATTGACAAGTGTATCTAAAATATCTTTATAATTTTTAGGATTAATGATCTTCCATGAACTCATTTTTCCTCTAGCCCATGTAAACTGACGCTTTACATATTGACGAGTTCTGATTTGGATTAAATTCTTAACCTCGGTCAACGTTAATTTTTTTACCAAATGATCCTTAATTTCTTGTATGCCAATTACTTTATTGGCGCTCAAATCAGGACAAATTTTTAATCTTAAAAATTTTTTAACTTCTTGCTTTACTCCCTGTTTAAACATTTTATTCATACGTAAATTTATTTGCCGCAGTAAAAAATCTTTGGAAGGATGAATAAAAAATTTTTTAAAAAGATTTGGATCAAACGTTGGCTTAGTATTTGTAATCCAATCGTATAAAGATTTTTTAGTAAACTTTTTAACTTCGTACGCTCTAATGGATCTTTGTTTATCACTTTCAAGAATAAAATTTTTAACTTTAGGATCCAATTTTAATAATTCATTATAAAATTTTTCCTGACCAATTTTTTTATGATATTTTCTAATTTTTTCCTTTAGTGATATTGGAATATCAGGAATCTGAACCAGACCATCAATTAATGTTTTAAAATAAAGACCAGTCCCTCCAACTAAAATAGGAACTTTCTTTTTCTCTAAAATTGATTTGATTTTTTTGGTGGCAATATTTAACCAAGCACCGGTTGAAAAATTTTTTTTTACAGAAATAAACCCATAAAGATGGTGTTTAATCTTTTTTACATCTGATGGAGAAGGTCTAGATGTTAAAATCTTTAATTCTTTGTAAACTTGCATACTATCTGCATTAACAATCTCTCCGTTAAGAGCTTTTGATAATTTAATTGCAAGCTTAGATTTTCCCGATGCCGTTGGACCAGCTAATAAAACTATTGTAGGCTTTAGGTCCATGAGATGGAAAATTAAATTATTTTAATTTAATCCCTATATAACGTCTTTGATTTTGGCTGCCATAAATTGTAAACACCAAAGTGTTTTCATCTTTGTCAAAACTTTTCTTTAGTATATCATTTAATTGTTTTAAATCATTAATTTTTATTTTTTGTACTTCTACAATAATATCATTAACTTGCATGTGACCGTTGAGAGAACTGTCGGGGGCAATTTCAATAATTACAGCCCCGGTTGTATCTGCAGGCAATTGTCGTTTATTAATATCTTCTTCGCTTAATAATCTTACGGTAACTTTAAGAGATTTAATTTCAGATGGTGTTTCTTTTTTCTTCAATGAAGCAAATTCTTTGGAACTTTCAAGCCGACCTAACAAAACTTTTTTTGAAATTATTCTTTTATTTCTCCAAATTTTAACGATTACGTTTTTATTCACTTCTGTCAGTGCAACAATTTTTTGCAAAGTTCTCACTGTATCCACGTCCTTACCATCAAATTCTAAAATAATATCTCCAGGTTTAATCCCTGCTTTGTCCGCTGGACTATTATCTCCCACGCTGGCAACCAAAGCTCCTTTTTGAGAATCTAATTGTTCCACCTCTGCAATTTCTTTTGTAACATCCTGAATTCTAACTCCTAACCAACCTCTCTTAGTTTCCCCATACTTTAATAATTGACTAACAACTAGAGATGCTGAATTTGAAGGGATTGCAAATCCGATTCCGATTGATCCTGATTGGCCTAAAATTGCAGTATTAATTCCGATCACATCGCCGTCTAAATTAAAAAGAGGCCCTCCAGAATTTCCTTGATTGATTGATGCATCTGTTTGAATGTAATTTTCATAACGAGAAAGTCCAATCTCCCTATTACGAGCCGATATGATTCCCGAAGTAACAGTTCCACCAAAACCAAAAGGATTACCAATTGCAATAACCCAATCTCCAATCCTTGCCTTACTAGAATCTCCAAATTTTACTGGGATAAAAGTTTCATCAGAAATAATTTTTATAACCGCAACATCTGAGAGAGGATCGCTTCCTAATACTTTGGCTTTAAATTCTTTTTTACCATTAACTTTAACAATAATTTCCTCTGCATTTTGAATGACATGGTTATTAGTAATTACAATTCCTTTTGCATCAATAATAAATCCAGATCCTAAAGAACTAACTTGTCTTTCTGTTTGGCTGTTAAAATCCTTAAATAATTCCTCAAAAGGTGAACCTGGAGGAAATTGGAATGGAAAAGGATTGACTGAGCCTGTAATTGTTTGAGTCGTTGAAATATTTACAACCGATGGCATTAGCTTTTCTGCTAAATCTGCAAATGAAGCTGGAACTTTTTTGACACTTACAGATGTAGTAAAAATAATTATTAAAATAAAGTTTATAAAATAAAATTTTAATTTATTTAAATTCATATTAACTTTTGTAATACCAAACAATTGCAAAGCCAATTAAAGCAAAAACTAGACCACCTGTTCTTAATTGACTGACTTCCATCTTTTCAATGGTTTTTAACATATTTTTCATTTTTGATGGAAATAAGGCGTACAAGAGACCTTCTATAAAGAGTAATAAACCAAAAGCAATTACTAGCTCTTTCATTAAATTAATTATTTAGTTTTTAATTAGTCCCGTACTTCCAAAAAATTTAAAGAAATCACTATCGGGAGATAAGATTAATGATGTTTCTCCTCCGATTAACGCTGTTTCATAAGCTTGCATCGCTCTATAAAAAGAAAAAAACTCTGGGTCTTGACCAAAGGCATCGGCAAATATTTTATTTCTTATACCGTCTCCTTCACCCTTCATAATCTCAGATTGTTTATTTGCATTTGCTAAAATAACAGTAACTTCTTTATCTGCCGTTGAAGTAATGGTAACCGCCATCTCAGCTCCTCTTGCTCTAAATTGTTTTGCTTCCCTCTCTCTCTCGGTTTGCATTCTTTTATATATAGCTTCACTATTTGCTTGCGGAAGATCGGCTCTTTTAATTCTAATATCAATAATTGTTATACCAAATTTTTTTGCTTCGTTATTAACGCCCTCTTGAATAATTGCCATTTGTTTTGATCTCTCTTCAGATAATAATGTTGCGAGACTATGCTTACCTAGAACGCTTCTTAATCTCGAATTAATAATCGTAGCTAATCTTGATCTCGCTACCATTTCATTACCAACCGAAATATAAAATTTCAACGGATCAACAATTTTAAATCGTGAGTAAGCATCCACGATTAATCTTTTTTGATCTGAAGCAATGACTTCCTCTGGTGTAGGATCTAAACTTAAAATTCTACGATCTAAAAACACAACATTCTGAACAAAAGGAATTTTCCACTGTAGTCCAGCACTAGTAATTACTTTTTTCGGGTTACCAAATTGTAGCACTATCGCTTGATTAATTTCATTCACTGTAAAAAGTGATAAATAAGTTATGACTCCAAGAGCAATTATAATAGGAAGTATAAATTTACCTAATTTCATTGTGTGTCAGTTCCCTTCGATTTCTTTGTTAATTCTGGTAAAGGTAAGTAAGGAACCACTCCTCCTGCTTTTCTATCTATAATAACCTTATCTATATCCGCTAAAACTCTTTCCATGGTCTCAAGATACATTCTTTCCTGGGTTACTTGTTTAGCTACCTTGTATTCATTATAAATTGATAGGAATCTGCTTGCTTCTCCCTCTGACATGGCAACGACCTTTTTTTTGTATGCCTCAGCCTCCTGTAAGACTTTTGCCGCATCACCCCTCGCCCTTGGTATGACATCATTTTGATAAGCTTCGGCTTCATTCTTTGAACGTTCCATATCTGCTCTTGCAGCTTGAACATCCCTAAAGGCATCAATTACTTCATCAGGTGGGTCGGATTTTTGGGTTTGTACTTGGGTGATTTGTATTCCAGAATCGTACTCATCCAAAAGACCTTGCATAATGCTTTGTGTTTCTATTTCAATATTGGATCTGCCTTCGGTTAATATTGATTGAAGTTTACTTCTTGCTATTACTTCTCTCATGGCTGTTTCAGCCGTAGCTTTTACTGTTACTACTGGGCTTTGTATTTTAAATAAAAACTTACCGGCATCTTTGATGACCCAAAAAACTGAAAAATCAATATTTACAATATTTTCATCGCCGGTTAGCATTAAGCTTTCTTCTGAAACATCGTCTATGCCCGAAGTTCTTCCTGTATCACTTGCTGCTCTAAAACCGACATCAACTCTGTTTACTTTTGTAACTTTGGGAGTAAGAACAGTTTCTACTGGATAAGGGATGTGGTAATTCAAACCGGGTTGAGTTGTAGAAACAAATTTTCCAAATCTTAGAACAATTCCCTGTTCATCGGGAAGTACTCTATACAATCCACTGAATGCCCAAATAGCTAATACAATAACCAAACCTAGAATTATTGGTTTTTTGCTAGAACCGTTACCGGGTATAAATTTTTTTATTAGATCTTGAATTTTTTTTATAATTTCATCAATGTTCGGTGGAGTAGGTCCTCCTCGCCCTGAACCATTGCCTCCTCCTCCTCGAGGTGAGCCCCCCCAAGGACTTCCTCCTTTTCCAAAATCATCTTTATTTGCCATGCCACTGTATATAATGTTTTTAGAGTGAAAAACAAGTTAAGATACTACTAATGGATAAAAAAACCGCAGGTCTAAATGAAGCAATGAAAACAAAAATGACTCCAAAAAGCTTTACAAAAAATCCAATCCAAGGAACAAAATTCACTATAGCTATCTCAAGTGCTAAAGGGGGTGTGGGTAAATCAACATTTGCTATTAATTTGGCGATGGCTTTGAAAAATCTTGGATCAAAAGTAGGCATTCTTGATGCAGATATTTATGGACCTTCTTTACCCAAAATGATGAACATTAATCAAAAACCTGAAAGTGATGGAAAAAGTTTAACTCCAATTGAAAAATATGGTGTGCAATGCATATCCATTGGTTTATTAGTAGATGAAGAAACACCGATGATCTGGAGAGGACCCATGGTAATCAGTGCAATTAAAACTTTCACTCAAAAAGTTCTTTGGAATAATTTGGATTTTCTTATCATCGATATGCCTCCAGGAACTGGGGATACTCAATTGACATTTTCACAAGAAATTAAAGTTGATGGCGCAATCATTATTTCAACTCCTCAAGAAATTGCTCTCCTAGATGTTAAAAGAGGAATTAAAATGTTTGATAAACTGAAAGTTAAAATCGTTGGTCTTATTGATAACATGAGCCACTTTGAGGGCGATGATGGAAAAAAATATAATATTTTTGGTGAAGGTGGAGTTGAAAGAGTTGCAAAAGAATTTAATAAAAACTTTTTAGGAAAAATTCCAATTAATCCAGATGTTGGGAAGGCTGCTGATAATGGAAAACCACTGGTTGAAGAAAACCCCGAACATAAAATCTCAAAAGTGTATTTAGAATTAGCAAAGAAAATTAAATCATCTTTTCTTTAAAACCAAAAGATTCCATTAATTCATTCCACTCTCTTTTAGATAGTTTTGAATTTTCAAAATCACAGTTTTCCCTTTTAATCATTTTTGAGATTACTGATTTTCCTTTAGAAGATAATTCCATTCCACCTACTCGGTAATCCATGAAAGCTTCGTAAGTTATGGGCACCCATCTTTTTAAACTGTCAATCATTACATCGGCATAAGCCCTAATCTCGTATTGAGCATGATCATCAACTCTTAAAGACAAAAAATTTAATAAATTCAACAAATCTGTTTTCCAATACCACTGTGTATAAGTATTGAGAGTCAAATTCATTCTTGCGAGCTCTCTTGCAAGTCCTTTTTTGTTTTCATTGATTATCGTTCCATCATAACGTTCGTTAAGCATTATTTCATAATTATTGTAACTTTTTTCAGCATCTTCTTTTAATATTTTGAGAATATCATCTGCTTGTTTACCATTAATTAAATCACCTCTTCCTTGTCTGTTATTTTTTGACTGTGCTGCCAAGTTTTCTTTAGAAGGAAGATAGAATTCTTTATCCAAAATTGAATATCTCGCAGAATATTCGTTTACATTTGCCGTTCGATGTCTAATCCACTGCCTTGCAACAAAAATTGGTAATTTCACATGATATTTTATTTCACACATTTCAAAAGGAGTGCTATGTCTGTGACGCATTAAATATTTTATGAGTCCGCTATCTGTAGATACTTTCTTAGTTCCCTTCCCATACGAAACTCTGGCTGATTGTACTATTGAAGAATCATCCCCCATATAGTCTACCACTCTAACAAAACCATGGTCTAAAACAGGTATTACTTCATAAAGTATTTTTTCAAGTTCGTGAGATGTTACTCTTTTAGTCGTATTTTTTTGAGACTGTTGTTCTGTTATCTCTTTTTTTTGTTGATCTGTTAATTCCATGAGCAAAAAAAACTATTGAATATTAATTATCAAGTTTTATATTAATAGTGTTGGATTTCCAACTATGACGATAAACGAATTTCGTAATAAACATTGCGGACGTGGGGGCAGTACCCACCACCTCCACCATTTACAACTTAAGGGGGTGAACTAGGATCGACGGGTGTCTAAAGGCTATTCTTTCGTTCGGTATTGTTCCGCCGTAACGGGCTAAATTATAATTGCAAATGATAAATTTGCTCTCGCTGCTTAAATTTATTTAAGAAAGCGCGGTTTGGGGCACCGGGCAACAGAACGCCCCTTCCTACTTTTAACTATTGTTGATTAGTCTTGCTGATTTAAAGTTTTATTAAATTTCGGTCCACATACGGTCCACTGAGGAAAGACAAACTACCAGCGCGGGGGAATTTATTTACGCCTCAGGTTTCGGGGTGTTTTGTTAATTTAAAAGTTTTTTCTTAGCTTGTGTAAATTCTTCTTCAGTTAAAACTCCAGATTTATATAATTCATTTAAACTTTTTAATTCCTGCGTTATAGACTCTTCAGAAGCTTTTGTATCACCTTGAACAACTGTTGTAGTTTCAACTACAAATCCGCCCAAACCCTTACAATCTTTTTTTCTCATAATATTAAATAGATGAACTTTTCGATTATTTGCTGCTGCTATTGCTTCGTTTGCATTTTGATATGAACCAATTATCGCCGGCCAAAATAGCAAACCTCTTGTGATGTTTCCTCCAGTACCACCTTTAACGGCTTCTGCTTCTCTTTTAAATCTTTGCGTTTCTGCCACCCCATTTTTTAATTGCCCACAATTTAATTCTTCATCTCCAGGCATTATAACATCTACTATCGTGGGCTTAGCACATGAGTTTAGCAAAATTAAACCTAAAACTAGGACTAGGACTTCCAAAACATTTTTCATTTTCCAATGGTACATATTTTAACACTTTTTTATAAAGTCTATCGCACTATTTTGTTAAAATCTATTTGAACTTGTTCTCTTATTTTATTTTTTTTTATTGACTTAAAACTTTTTTCTTAGCCTTCTTAAACTCTTCCTCTGTTAATACACCATCTTCATAAAGTTTATTAAGTTCTTTTAGTTCTTCAGTTAAACCTGAACTTGAACTCGTAGTTTTAATTTCTTCAATAATTTCTCCTTGCACATACTCTCTTAAATCTAATTTGTAACGAGATTTAACTTTAATTGCTTTTTCAAAATCTTTGTGACGTTGTGCAGCAATTTTTACCCAATCCTCCATGAATTTTTTCTTATCCGGATATTGGTTAATATTAGCAGAATGATATTCGCTTGTTTCTTCAGTGGTAAATTTATTTTTAGAAGCACCGTACAATTCGGGATTAGCTATATATATTATTTGTATGTATTTATTGCCAACTGACGGAGCATAAAATACATGCCTACTGTAAAGCAAAATAGAAGGTGATTTTAGATTATTAGATTTAATAAAATGTTTCCATAATGCCATATCTGTTCTTTGTTCTGGATCATCAGGTTGATATAATTCTTTTTGCCAATCAATATGTCTTACAATCAAGCAGTTGATGGCAGATCCTTTTTTATAAACCTTAACTAGATAGTATTCATATCTTTTATAGCATCCATCATATCGATCTTGAAATTCCATAGAATAAATCAATTGATTAAGCAAACCTATTCTCCAACCGCCGGTATCAATCTCACCAATTGAAAAGACTCCTTTTATTTGATTTCCATCTAATAGAACTAAATCTTTTTGCATCACCCTGAGTCCTTGATAACCATCAGAATATTTTTTTACAATCTGCCATTTTCCTTGGGGTAATTTAAATGCTAGATTTCGATTCAATTTAAACTCTCCTTCATAAATCATTGAATAAGCACCACTTGAAAATAAAAACAAACCCAGAACCAAGATCCCTAAAAACTTTTTCATGGACCAATGTTACATCAGATTTTTTCGGCACACCAGTCGGTCCACATACGGTCCACTGAGCAACCACTTTGGGCTCCAGCTTGTATATTTTTTATTGCAGAATCTAGCTTCTAGAAGCAAGGTCCAAGGCACCGGGCAACAGAACGCCCCTTCCTACGATTAACTTTAGTTTCGTTTTGATTTGGGTTTGCAAATTATCCAATTCATTTCACGAGGTCTCCCTTCAGAAACAATCAACCAACGATCATTATCACTAATCATACTTAATCTTTTTGATATAAATGGATTTCTTGTACTATTTTTAAGAATTTCAATATTGAAATTTTTCCTTATTAGTTGAGTAAATCTTTTGATTTTTTTTTTATTTTTTATCATAAAGTCATGATTCTCAATAACCAAAACACTATTTTTAAATGTTTGAATATTATTTTTATTGAATATATCAAACTCACTTCCTTCGATATCAACCAGAAAAAGCGTTTTTGTTAATTCATTCTTATTTAAACAATCGTTTACTTGTTTAAAATTAGCATTCCCATAAATCTCAATTTTCTTTGATAAATTATTAATTTTGATATTTTTACGTAAATTTTTTTTTATTAATGGATTCATTTCAAATGCAAGTCCTCTTTTAAAATATGAATTTTTTATTAGACCAACAATATGATAGCCCTCCGCTGCACCAAAATTTATTATTGTTTCTAATTTGTATTTTTTTTTTAATTTTATAATTTTGTCTTGAACCTGCTCCTCATATAAACCTAGTAATTTTGATGATATATCATTTGACCAATTTTCTATAAGATCAATTTTAGTTGAAGCATATCTTCCATATTGAATTTTTCCTGAAAAAATTTTATAGATTTTTTTCGCTAGTTTCTTTTTTCTATTATAAAATGCCTCATCAAATGGCAAACTTTTTGGTTTTTTTAATTTTAATTTTCTTAATAAACGACTAATCATTATTTAGCTAATTCATCTGCAAATGCTAAATCATTTGGAAGAATTACATAATTGGCAGTTAAACATGGTTTAATGAATATTAAACCCAGAACCAAGAGCCCTAAAAATCTTCTCATGTGATAAGCATTTAGTAAAAAATTTCATATTTAACAATAATTCATTTTAATGTAAATTTTTATTAAATGAAAATTCTATATTTGGTTCACGCAGACCCCAAAGAAGAGCTTTCTGGAACACCAATTATAACTCAGCAATATATTAATTTAGCTATTAAAAAAGGTTTTGAAACTTGTTTATTAACACCTAGTGATAAAAAATTAAATAATCTTAATCAATTAGCTAAAAAATCTCAAAAATTTAGTCATTATTATTGGCCTATGAGTAAAAATCACAATCAAGATACTTTTGATAAAGAAAATTATATTAATAATTCAAAAAAGATTTCTATACCTTTTTTGCCAGATATTATTCATATTATTGATCTAGTTAATTTTGAATCTTCAATTTTAAATGAGTTAAAAAAATTTAATGTTCCGATTATTCGTCATGTATGGAATTTTGAAGATCTTTGTTATTTTATTCAACCTATATATAGATTCTCTGACAAAAGCTTTTGTAGAGCACCCTTAAATATTAATACTTGTAGTAAATGTGTGGCAACCAATTTATTTAAAACTCAAAAAAAAACAATTTACCAAAAAATAAAATCTTTATTTATTAACTATGAAAAAAAAAATTATATTTCTTTCAAATCTGAGATATCAAAGAGAAATAAAATTTTTAAATTTCAGTTCAATAACATCATTGATCATTTAATATTCCCTTCAGAGTCTTTTGCTAAGTATTTTTTGAGTCATGAAAAAATTAATAACCCGTTTAGTATAATTAATCATGGTATCAAGTTGCCTACAAAAAATATAAATAAAAAAAGTGTAGAAGATGAATTTATAAAAATCTTGTATACTGGAGGAATCCGTAAAGAAAAAGGTTGGGATATTATTCAAAGTGTGTTTAAGCGTATTTTTGACGAAGGAGTAAAAAATATTAAGTTAAGAGTATATGGTGATAAACAACAGACAGCCAAATCCATTCTTAAAAAGTATGAATTTGTAGATTTTTTTGAAAATTATACTCCAGATGAACTAAGTTCTGTTTTTTCGTGGGCCGATATAGCAATTGCTCCTACTTATTTTGAAACGTTTTGTAGAGTGGTGAGGGAATACATAACTTATGAAGTTATACCAATTACGACACCAGCTTTTGGAATTACCGAGATAATTAAAGATAAATATAATGGCATATTATTAAATAAACCATATAGTCAAGATCTATACAAAACCTTAAAAAATTTAATAAATAATCCACAAATTGTAAACAATTTAAAAAAAGGTGTAACAAAAACCATTATTGATAGTGATGAAAAAGAATATGAGAAATTAATTCTACTTTACAAATCTATTGCTGTTTCTAAAAAGAATAATCATTAAAAAGATTAATGAAACATAATAAAAAATATGAGCTGGGTTAAAAATCTTTTTATAGTTTGTATAATATTATTGATTACAGTATTGGCAGTAGATACATACTACGAACACTTTAAAAAAGTGTTATATTCAGTTATAAATTGATTGGGAACGGAAAACAGAACGCACCTTTGAAATAAGGAATATAATGAAAGAAATCTTAATTTTTGGAAGTGAAAGTCATTCAAGGATAATTTTATCAGAAATTATTCAAATTAAAGGTTATCGTGTTATTGGTTTTATTGATGAGAATTTAAAAAAAGAAACAATTATTGAAACCTACAAAAACAAGAAGTACAAAGTGGTGAGCAATATAAAAGGGATAAATAAATTATTGAATAAAAATACATTTGGTATAATCGGTATAGGTTCAAATTTTTTAAGAAAAAAAGTTGCAGAAAAAGTTAATAAAATTTATAAAAATTTTAATTGGACAACAATAATTTCAAAAAATAGTACGATAAATAGAAATGTTAGAATAGGAAAAGGTTCACTAATAGTATCTGGTTCGGTTATAAACACTGGAACTAAAATAGGTGAACATTGTTTGATTAATACATCTTCTTCTATTGACCACGATAATATTTTTGAAAACTATTCAAGTACTGGACCGAACGTTACTACAGGAGGAAATGTTGAATTGGGACAATGTAGTCACCTTGGAATAGGTTCAACGGTCAAAAATCAAACATCAATTGGAGATAATACTATAATTGGTGCACAATCAATGGTTTTGAAAAACTGCAACAAAAATTCTGTATATTATGGAATTCCAGCAAAAAAAATTAGAGACAGAAAAGACAACTCAAAATATTTATAGATTATTTTCAACGAAGACAATGAAGTCTAAAAACAGGTTAATTACAAAAAAACTCTAAATAGGATATCAGGACAAAAAAAGACATTTCAAAAAGTAATATTAGACAAATTTAATTAAACTAATCAAGGTTTTTAATCTTAAATAGTAAAAATAGTCCTACAATTATCAAAAAAGTGGCAGTTATTAATTTCACACTCGATAGGGGAGTTGGTCTTATTAAAAAGTTTTTGGTACCATAAGGAAGAAACTCGAAAGGAAAACTAGAATTTGAAAGATATAATTCTTAATATTTTTGCACCCATTCCAATGCCAACCATTTGGCTTATTATTTTATATTTTCTTTTAAAATCTAATTACTGGAAAAAATTTTTTCTTTATCTAGGTTTTATCTTTTTGTTGATACCTTCTTTGCCGATTGTATCAACCTATGCTGAAAAACTTTTTTATAGTGATAACTACAGAATTTCTAATCATCATAAGATACCAAAGTATGTTTTGATTCCTACAGCAGGAATTTGGTATGATGGATACGAGAAATGGCATCCAACCTATGATAGTATTATAAGAACACAATACGGAAAAAAATTGTCAGAACAATTCTCTGTTCCTTTAATTTTAGCTGGAGGCGGTAATGGAGGTGGTATAAAAAAAATAAAAGAAGCAAGTTTAATATCGACATATTTTGATTATGACTTTTATCTTATTGAAGTTGAAAGCAGGAATACTTTTGAAATGGCTAAAAATTTAAAAAAATTTATTAAAATTTCTAATGGTCCATTGCTTTTAGCAACAAAACCATTGCACCATAGGCGAACAATTTTGGCTTTAAAAAAACAAAATTTTGATGTCTTAATACCTGATGTTTACCTAAAAAATAAAAAAATTAGTTATTCTGTCATTCCGTCAATCGGAGGGATTAAAAGTTTTAACGAAATTATCTACGAGTCTTTAGGAATAATTTGGTATTATTTTACAGGAAAGATTTAATGAAACAGAAGAAGCACTATTGCGAGGCTGCTCTTGCGGACGAACGCTTTAGGATCTTTTTTTGGTACAACCGATGAGTCAAATTTGGTGCAATGAGATGGATCTAAATTGATTCTTGGTACACTGAAAACTGGACAGGGATTCTGTGATTTTGTAAGATTCCAGTAGAAAGAATGAATGAAAATCGCCAAGGACTGAAGCTGACTGATTACAGTAGCAGGAAGTGAGGTTCAGGGAGCCGGGCAACAAAACGCCCCTGCCATTTCTTTGATTATCTTTATACTTTTATAGTTATAGAATGATAAGCGAATATACAAAAAGTGATAATTCCAAAATTCTCTATGTTATTAATAACGCTGCCGCAAGATACAAAGGTATTATCCCTGATAATTGTTGGCACGAACCCTACATGTCGAAACAAGAATTAGTTGATGAACTTGCTGACGGAGTTCATATGTTTGGCTATCATCTTAATAACAAGTTGATCGGAGTGATAGGAATTCAAAAAATAAAAGATGTTGTTTTAATAAGACACGCTTATACTTTAACTTCCTACCAAGGCAAAGGAATAGGAAGCGCATTGCTTGAATATCTATTAAAAAAAAATAAAAATTCTCGTTTATTAGTAGGTACTTGGCGGAATGCCGCATGGGCAGTTCGATTTTATGAAAAATTTGATTTTATTCTTCACACAAAAGACCGATCAACTTTATTACTAAAAAGATATTGGAAAATACCATCAAAACAAATTAAAAATTCGGTAGTGTTAGAAAGATATTAGTTATATTAAAACTCAGAAAGATTCAGGTCAAAAAAAGAAGAAATGTTTAGAAAAAAATAAATCAAATTTCATTATAAATAAAATTGGTAGTGATGAAAAAAACGTTTTTAAAAAATTTCTTCTAAACATCTTCATTATCCAATGATTATAACATTTGGTTATCGTTGAGTCAGCATGTGTATTTATGCATTAATTAATAATGGGTTTTGAGATAGTTTTTTCATATTTTAATATGATCTCAAAGCACCATATATCTAGCAAATTTTAAGATTTGCTTGAAAAAATAAAACTATATTTTTTTCTCCACTTCAATTTGTAACCCTTTTTTAAGAGGAATTGATAAGTTTTATTAAATTTAAGATCTTTTATTTTATTAAAATGTATTTCTATGCAAATTAATTTTGGTTTATATATACTAAAATTTAAAGACTCTAAAACATCCTTCTCTGTACTTTCTACATCAAGATTTAAAAAATCGATAACTCTTCCCTTATATTTTGTTTTATCTAAAACCTTGTTTAATGAAGAACATTTTACATTAACTATTTTATAACCATTAGGAAAATTAATTTTAGCAAATTTTTCATTAGTTGTATTTAATACATTCATTTTTCTTCTATAGAAAAATTTAATTTTATTTTTATTTTTATTTGTAATTGCAAGATTAAAATTATAATCATTTGCTCTAGCAACATTAAAAAGTTCTACAGATAAAGGGTTGGCATCAATATTTATGCCACTCCATTTTTTTTTGTATAACAAATAGGTATTGTTCCAAAAAAAAGGATGATAAGAACCAACATCTACATAAAATCCAAACTTTTTTTTTTTAAAAAATTTATCAACAAATATATCTTCATCAAAGCAAGAGTATGTTTTTTTTGGAAAAAAAATTTTATGTTTTAAAAACAAATTATAAAAATTGAATAAATATTTGAACATTTAATTGTAAGCTTTATACCAAATCTATTGGGCACACTAGTGGATACAATCTAACGCAGTGAACATCTGTTTTGGAATATTAAGTTGTATTAAAATGCTGACAGTTTCAGGTTAAAAGAAGTTAGGTCCATGCCACTAGGCAGCAGAATGCCTTGCTCATTATTAGCTATAGTTGATAAGTCTTGATAATTTTTAAAGTTCAAATGATTCTTGTCAAACTGACGTCGCAGTAGCGAGTGATTTATTACTGTGGTTCGATTAAATTACCATCTTTCCAAACACCTTTTTCAACAACTCCATTTATATATGTAAGAATTCCTTGTCCATGAAATTTACCATTTTTCCATTCTCCTACGTATTTTTCTCCGCCAGGATATGTGTAAGTTCCTTGTCCATTTTCTGAATTATCTTTATATTCTCCAACATACTGAGCTCCGTCGGAGTATGTGTAAGTTCCGTGTCCGTGTCTCTTACCATCTTTATATTCTCCAACATATTTTCTTCCATCTGACCACGTCATAGTTCCTTGCTTGTCAAATAAACCATCTTTATATTTTCCTACATATTTTCTTCCATCTGTCCATGTTTCAATTCCTTCGCCGTTTGGAAAACCATCTATCCATTGTCCAATGTATTTTGATCCATCAGGTGCTGTATAGGTTCCTTGTCCATGGGCCGAACCATTTATAAATTCACCAACATGTTTAGATCCATCTGTATATAAAAGAGTCCCTTTTCCTATTGGGAGACCATCTTTAAATTTTCCAATATATTTAGATCCATCTGGATATATAAGAGATCCTTGTCCGGACCCGATTTTTTTTCCAGCTTTAAATTCTCCAACATATTTGGTTCCATCCTCCCACATTTCAGATCCTTTTCCATTTGGTAAACCATCTTTCCATTGCCCAATATATTTTGATCCATCTGGGTTTATTAGGGTACCTTGCCCGTGTCTCTTACCATCTTTAAATTCTCCAGTATATTTTCTTTCATCTCCAAATATTTGAATTCCTTGACAATTGGTCCATTGTTTTTGATCATCACCTTGGCATTCAGGCAATGAACTCTCTGTCTTTCCAACGTTGCAGAAAAATAAAAATAGAATCAGGTATAAAGATATTTTTTTCATTTATTTTTCTCGTTTAATTAGTTCACCCTTTTTCCAGATACCTATTTTAACTTTTCCATTGACAAATGTGTAAGTTCCTTGTCCATCTGGTAAACTATCTTTCCATTGGCCAACGTATTTAGCTCCATCCAATGTTGTGTAAGATCCTTGTCCTTGTTTCATTCCATCTTTAAATTCTCCAACATATTTATTTCCACTAGGATCTGTTAAAATTCCTTGTCCGCTTGGTAGGCCATCATTCCATTGTCCAACATATTTTTTTCCATCTGCAGAAATATTAGTTCCTTGCCCATGATATTTATTATTTTTCCATTGACCAACGTATTTAACTCCATTTGGTTTTGTGTAAGTTCCTTCGCCGTTATATTTTCCATCTTTGAATGCTCCAATGTATTTTGTTCCACTGAAATCTATTAAGGTTCCTTGCCCGTTTGGTAGACCATCATTCCATTGTCCAACATATTTTGTTCCATCTAAATATTCGATAGCTCCTTGTCCGTGGTATTTGCCATTTTTCCATTCTCCTGCGTATATATCCCCGGATATTGGGAGCGGTCCTACCTTACCATAACAACTTGTCCATGTTGGAAAGCTAGTGCCTTGACATTCAGGCAATGAACTCTTTGTCTGCGCTACATTACAAAACACTAAGCACAAAAACAGACCACCTATAACTTTCTTTATAATACAATAATCATGTACCATTTTTTTTATTCTTTTTTTAAAAAATCATCTTATAATATATACTATTTATTATGATCAAAAAAATTTCTAAAATTTTTATAATTCCACTATTTTTATTTCTTTATAACTGTCAAGCACCCACAACAGTTGTTTATGAAAAAGGAAAAGTTCGCAAAGGTATGAATAGAGAAGATATGAGCAAAGCTTTTCGTTTTAAAATGCTAGGCGCACACAATCCTTTTAAGGGTAAATGTTTCCATGAATATTATCCTAAAAAAAAAAGGGAAATTATTGCAGGACACGCCAGAATACTTACAGAAATTCATAGTGATATTGAACCAATTTTTTATATTTTAGAAAATGTAACTATCGCCTCCCATAAAACCTTGCTTAGTAAAAATGAATGTTTGCATGGAAATGGTACATTGGAAACTTGGACAAAGGGCCACTATGAGGCACTAGATTATATTTCAAAAAATTAATTAAAAGTTAAAGACTAATTAAATAAAATTGGAAATTATTTAATGTTTATTCAATAAATTGTTTTAGATTTGGTTCAAAGTATTTAGGACCCTTCATAACTTTGCCTTTTTCATTGTAAATAGGTTTACCATTTTTTCCAAGTTTACTCATATTTGATCTTTGTACTTCAGTAAAACATTTGTCTAAATTGATGCCAAAAGCATGGCCCGCACCATAAGTGACGTAAAGAATATCTGTAAGTGCATCCGCAACTTCTTTTAAATTTCTTGTTTTTGTTGCATTTTGTAACTCAGCTAACTCTTCTTCAATTAGATCATAACGAAGTTGTATGATTTTATCGTTTGGAAATTCAGGTTTAGTTTTAACTTCCTGTCCAAAAATTTTCATAAAAGTTCCAACATTATCAAAATTACTCATTTATCTCCTTTATTAAATTTTTAAAAATAAAACAAAATTAATTTTGATTCAAAAAGATTTTCCACATTTTCCACAAAGCTTCATGGAAATTTTCTGCAAATTTTTTTGCATCAAATAACGGTGAATTGAGAGCTTTGTGCCTCAAATTAGCTCTTAAATCTGACAACTTTTTATAATCAGAACAAAAACCAACTGCTTTGGCAATAAAATCTCTTTCATCTTTTGCTATCCAGTCACTCATTCCAAGATTATGGTTTATGCTTTCGCCACATTTTGAAATAAATTTTTTTCCTTTGAGAACCAATATTGGTACTCCCATCCATATACTCTCAAAATTTGTGGTACCACCAGAGTAAGGAAATGGATCTAAAGAAATATCAATTTTATTATATGTTTTTAATAAATCTTCTCTAGGGGAAGAACCTTCAAGAATAAGCTGTTCTTGATGAACTCCATTATCATAGAATTTTCTTTTGATACTATTTTTATAAAAATCAATATCTAAACTTCTATATTTCAAAAAAAGTTTTGATTTCGGTATTTTTTTGAGAAGAGTAGACCATAATCTTATTACCGAGTTATTAACTTTATTTAAATGATTAAATGATCCAAAAGTAATTGATTTGTTTTCAATTGCAGGCAATGGACCTACGGTGATATTATAATTGGGTTGAGAAAAGCTATTCCAAATGTTTGGTAATCTCCAAACTTTTTCTACAAACAAACTTTCTTGTTCTTCATCAACCACAAAGTGATCTGCAATAATATAATCAATCTCTTTAAGTCCTGTTGTGTCTAGATGTCCTGCCCAAGCTATCTGCAAAGGAGCTGGTTTATTGATAAATATTGGCAATCTGTTATTTGCTGTATGACCTGATAAATCTATAAGTAAATTAATTTTATCTCTTCTAATTAAATTAATTAACTCTAAATCACTTATCCTTTTTACCTGATGCCAGTTGGAAAAAAAATTTTTTAATTCATAAGTCAGGCTATCCTCTCTTTTTGTTTCCAAATTGCTATACGCTATTAATTCTAAATTCATATCTTTAAGATATTTAAGTGTTTCCTGTAAAAAAAAACCAACTGGATGTTTTTTTAAATCGTTTGAAATAAAACCTATTTTTATCTTATTTGTAGATTTACTATATTCAAATGGTACTAATAATTTTTCGTCAAATTTTTTAATTGACTTGCTATAGCTAAGTGACTCGTTATAATAAAAGTTGCTATCATATTTATCTGAATAATTTATAAAGAACAAATAATTGCTATAAGCTAAATTAAAATCGGGTTTTAAAACAATTGTTTTTTTGAAGCAATTTATTGCTTTGTCAATTTCATTAAACTTTTCATATAAATCTCCTAAATTAAAATTTATAAGATGATGATTGGGATCTATTTTTAGAGCTTTTTGATAAACATCCAGAGCTTTTAAGAATTTACCACAATTTTTTAGTGCTATTCCAAGATTATTATAAGCATCTACTAATTGTGGATTCAACTCTATTGCCTTTTTAAAATTGACTATTGCTTCTTTAAATATTTTTCTTGAAGATTGAGAAATGCCAAGAATATTATACAGTATAGGAACATTCGGATACTTTTGTATTAACGACTTTGTTTTTATCTCTAATAAATCATAATTTTCTTTGTTAAAAATAATTTTTAAATCTTCTAACTCAATTGCATTTGGAGAAGGCGTGTCTATATTTTTTATCATTTTATTATTAGATAATATAAGATATTAATTAAATTATTTTATAATAAAATATATTTAAATGAAATTTAGAAAAGAATTTGATAGCTTAGGTTCTATTAAGGTGCCGTCGGATAAGTATTGGGGTGCTTCTACTCAAAGATCGAATAAATATTTTGATATTGGTGATATTTTAGTAGGGCCAATGCTTGTCAAATCGATCGCTATGATTAAAAAGGCCGCGGCTATAGTAAACACTAAAAATAAAGATCTTGATCCAAAAATTGGAAAGGCTGTTGTAAAGGCAGCAAATGAAATTATCGCCGGAAAGCTTAATAACCATTTTCCGCTTAAAGTTTTCCAAACTGGTTCTGGAACGCAAACAAACATGAATGTAAATGAAGTAATTGCTAATCGAGCAATTCAAATACTTGGTGGAAAAATGGGAACCAAAAAGCCGGTACATCCCAATGACCATGTAAATAAAAGCCAATCAACTAATGATGTATTTCCTACAGCAATGCATATTGCAATTGCTACTAGAACAAGAGGTAGGTTATTACCTGCTTTAAAACTACTTGAATTAGAACTTAAGAAAAAAGTAAAACAATTTAGTAAAATAGTCAAAGTAGGACGAACTCATCTACAAGATGCAACACCTATTACACTAGGTCAAGAGTTTTCCGGTTATCACGCACAATTAAAAAAATGCATTGAGAGAATTGAAAAAGCTCTTGAAGAAATATATTTTTTAGCCCAAGGTGGAACAGCTGTAGGAACTGGTTTGAACACCAGAAAAAATTTTGATAAAAAAATAATCTCAGAACTAAGAAAAATTACAAAACTTCCATTAAAACCAGCAATTAATAAATTTGCTGCTCTAGCTGCTCACGATGCTATTGTAAATTTTTCTGGAACCATGAATACTACAGCGGTTTGTTTAATGAAAATTGCAAATGATATTAGGTTTCTTGGATCTGGTCCAAGAGCAGGATATGGTGAGCTTATTTTGCCAGAAAATGAACCGGGATCTTCAATAATGCCTGGAAAGATTAACCCTACACAATGTGAAGCTGTAACAATGGTCTGCGTAAAAATAATAGGTGATCATAACGGAATTACAATCGCAGGCTCTCATGGACATTTTGAACTAAATGTATTCAAACCCCTGTTACACCTTAACACTATACAATCAATTAACATAATGTCAGACGCTTCAAGAAATTTTGCAAAATATTGTATCAGAGGATTGAAGGCAGACAAAAAAAGAATAAATCAATTGCTTGAAAATTCCTTAATGCTAGTAACTGCTCTTGCTCCTACAATTGGCTACGATAACGCTGCTAGCATTGCTAAAAAGGCACTAAAAAATAGAACCACTTTAAAAGAAGAAGCAATTAAATCTGGTCTACTAAATGAAAAGGAATTTCATAAACTTGCTGACCCAAAAAAAATGATTGGACCTCTACAATAAATAACTTTAAATGATTTAATTAAAGAAAGACTGAATTATTTTTCTTAAATTTGAATACCTTAAAATATTATCTAATGAACTTTGTGATGAAAGGTCATTAATCTTTTCGTTTAACCTTAATAATTCACTTTTATCTAATTCATTTTTGTCTAATTCATTTCCAAAGTATACATGATCTAAGTTAATTTCATAAGATTCTAGATTAATTTTGCCTAAAAGATTGATAGGTTTTAAATATATTCTACTCTTTTTTGGAATTAAAAAACGCGAATAAAAATTTTTGGAATTATCTATATTTATTTTTGCATTATAGCTAAATATTTTTTCCTTTCTTTGTTGTAAAATTTCACCGCCCAACTTAATATTTCCAATCTTATTTATATTGAACTTAACTTCCTTAACTATTAAAATTCTATTTCTAAATTCTAGATTTATATTTCCCGAATTTATTATATTTGATGAAGACGCTATTTTTTCAATATTTATATTTAATTTGCCATTAATTTTATTATTGATTGGTATTAATTGACTTAAGAATTTATTATTTTTTATAAATTTACTATTTAATATATTTTTAAATTTTAAAATATTAATGTCTAATTTTAAATCAAAAGATAAAAATGGTAAAAAAATCAAGTTCCCAAATAATTGACCTTTATAGTAATTATTGATCAATTTTGAACTCGAAATATTTAAAATATTATTATTCAATATATAATCGAAGTAGTATCTATTATTGGGGAAAAAAACGTTAACTCTACCATAGCGATCCCGATCCTTGTCTTCTTCTTTATCAGTATTTATATTTATTTTTAAATTTAGACCAATTTCAGGAAGACCTATCAAAACATTTGCTGTTGGGTTGTTATCAAAATTTTTATTTTGGTAATTGATTTTTAGTTCTGTATTAAATATTTTTCCCCTTAAGTTCACTTTGTTAAACAATTTGCTACCCGAAATGTTTATTTTTTTTGAATTAATTACAAAAAGTAAATTTGTTTTTTCTAATATATTAATTTTACTTTTTTTTAATTGAATGGACTTTTCATGTCCCACGTTATTTAAATATTTTTTAAAAGTATTAATTTCTGAAGTGTCAATATTGACAACTGCATTAATTATATCTACAGCATCAAAATTTAATTTATCTAAACTCATCAATTTTTTAAATGGAATCCTTAAAATTACTTCATTAGCGCTTCCAATTTTTTTAGGAGCTTGGGAAAAACTTAAAATTTCAACATTCTGTAAGTTTAGTCGCGGACTGGGAAAAAAATTATACTTTGCTTTACTAGTAAAATTTAAATATAAACCAAAATTATTATGTATTTTTTTTTCTAAAACAGATTTATTGCTTTCATAATCAAAAAAAAAGGGTATTCCTAGATAAATAAAAAGAGTCAAAAATATAAAACTCAAAACATAAGTAATAAAACTTTTAAGTCCTGGTTGATTTAATGTAATCATAAGTAAAATATGTAGCTATAATTTACTAAAATTAAAAAAAATATAAAATACATTTTAAATGAAAAACAGCAAATTAAATTATTTAAAAAATTTAAACGATAACCAAAGAAAATCTGTAATTAATCTAGATGGACCTTGCTTAATTATAGCTGGCGCAGGATCAGGCAAAACAAGAGTATTAACAACAAGAGTTGCCCACATAATTAAAGAGAAAAAAGCGTGGCCTAATCAAATTTTATGTGTAACTTTTACGAATAAAGCTGCTCGAGAAATGCAAAATCGAGTTAGCAAATTACTTTATAAACAAGCTACCGCTATTCCTTGGCTTGGTACTTTTCACTCGATAAGTGCAAAAATATTAAGAAAACACGCTTCAGCAGTAAACTTAAATTCTAATTTTACAATTATTGATAGAGATGACCAACTAAGATTAATAAAAAATATTTGCAAGGCAGAAAATATTGATGTTAAAGAATTAGCTCCAAAGTTCATAATATCATTAATAGATAACTGGAAGAACAAAGGCTTGTTGCCAAAAAATGTTTCTACCAAAAAAGAAGGTAAATTAGAAAAGGCGATCCTGAATGTTTATAAAATATATCAAGAAAAAATTTTAGCCCTTAATGCCTGTGATTTTGGTGATCTAATTTTACATTGCGTATCCATTTTTGAAAATAAAAAAAATATTTTAGATATTTACTCAAATAACTTTAAATACATATTAGTAGATGAATATCAGGATACAAATTTTATTCAAAGCAAGTGGCTTAATTTATTATCTAAACAACATAAGAATATATGTTGCGTTGGAGATGATGATCAATCAATTTATAGCTGGAGAGGAGCGGAAATAAAAAATTTTTTAAATTTTGATCATCTCTATAAAAATTCAAAAAAAATTAAGTTAGAACAAAATTACAGATCTACTCAAAATATTTTATCCGCTGCTTCTGTTTTAATATCAAAAAATCAAGGACGACTTGGAAAAAATTTATGGACCGATGGTGAGCAAGGAGAATTGATTAAGTTAAGCTGTTATAAAAATGGCAAGGATGAAGCAATTAATATTTCAGATATAATTGAAAAAAAGTTAAAAAAAATATTTTCTTATAATAACATTGCAATTTTAGTTAGAGCAATATTTCAAACAAGAGAATTTGAGGAAAGATTTTTAAAAATTGGGGTTGGATATAGAATTGTTGGAGGAACTAAATTTTATGAAAGATCTGAAATAAAAGACTCTGTAGCGTTTTTAAGAATTATTTTTCAAAAAAAAGATGATCTAGCATTTGAAAGAATTGTAAACACTCCAAAAAGATCTGTTGGGGATACCACAATAAAACAAATTAATAAATATGCAAGAAAACATAAACTTTGTTTAGAAGAAGCCTCTTTGAAAATGATAGAAATGAACGAAATAAAACCTAAAGCAAAAATAGGCTTGCTTAAAATACTTAATCTTATAGCCAAGTGGAGAAAAGATTTATTTGTAAAAAAACACATAGAATTAATGCAAATTATATTGGATGAATCTGGATATTCTAAAATGTTAAAAAATAATAAAGACCTAGAAAGCGAAGGTCGTTTAGAAAATATAAAAGAATTGTTAAGAGGTATGAAAGAATTTGAAAATTTAGAAAGTTTCTTAGAACATGTTGCTTTAGCTACTTCAATCGATGAAGATTGGATGGGTGAAAAAATAAATTTGATGACTATGCATGCTGCAAAAGGACTAGAATTCGATATAATTTTTTTGCCAGGTTGGGAAGAAGGATTATTTCCACATCAGAAATCGTTAGAGGAAAAAGGAGATGAAGCCTTAGAAGAAGAAAGACGACTTGCGTATGTTGGAATTACTAGAGCAAAAAAACAGGCATATATTTCCTTTTCAATGAATAGATTTTATCAAGGTGATTGGATGGATAGTTTACCATCTCGTTTTGTTAATGAATTACCAAAAAAGAATATTGAACAAAATAGCGTGACTGAAAGCCATATTGATGATTTTGAGTTTAATCAAGATATTTCTTTTGAAGAAGAAATTAGAAGTCCTGGTTGGTTAAGATTACAAAAAAAATTAAATGAAAAAAAATAATTTATCGAGATTAAAAAAAGAATTTTTAATTTATAATATTGATGGATATATAATTCCAAAAAATGATGAATTTTTTGGAGAATATGTTGCTCCAAGTAGTGAAAGGTTAAAATACTTAACAGGATTTTCTGGATCTGCTGGACAAGCTTTGGTTTTAAAGAAAAAAGCTTTTTTGTTTGTAGATGGTCGTTATACACTACAAGCACAAAAGGAAATAAAAAATGGTTTTAAAATAGTAGAAATTCACAAAACTAAACCCTTAGAAATATTAAGAAAAAATAAAAAAAAATTAATTATAGGATTCGATCCAAAATTATACACGAAAGCTATTTTAAAAAATTTATTTGCAACCAAAAATGTCAAATTAATACCTGTAAAAAAAAATTTAATTGACAAAATTTGGTCAAATAAACCTGAATTTAAATTTAAAAAATTTTTTACACTAGAAACTCAACATACCGGACAAGATTATAAAAATAAAATTAATTTAATCTGTAATATTCTAAAAAAAAGAAATTTAAAAAATTTATTAATCACTGCACCAGAAAATGTAGCCTGGTTGCTAAATATTAGAGGTAAAGATAATTCTTTTTCTCCAATCCCTAACTGTAACGCAATAGTTAACTATAAAAAAAAGATAACTCTTATTGTTAGCAATAATAAAATTAGTAAAAATTTTAAATCTCGATTTGGAAAAAGTTTAAAATACATAAACCCATCAAATATTATTGGATACTTGAATAACTTGGATAGTAAGGAAAATTTTTTAATTGATAAAATTACTTGTTCTCTTTTTTATAAAGATAAAATAGCAAAAAAATTTAAATATGTTGAAAAAATAGATCCAATATTTTTTTTAAAATCAATAAAAAATAATGTCGAAATAAATAATACAATAAAATCCCATATATCTGATGGTGTTGCGTTAACAAAATTTATTTTTTGGATAAAAAATAATATTAACAAACTTAAAATCACAGAACTAAGTGCCCAAAAAAAATTAGAACAATTTCGAAAAAAAAATAGCAATTATATATCACCTAGTTTTAATACTATCTCAGGTTCTGGGCCTAACAGTGCGATTATTCATTATAGAGCAAACAATAAGACAAATAGAAAAATTATAAGAAAAAATATTTATCTTTGTGACTCGGGAGGTCAATATCATTATGGAACAACAGATGTTACAAGAACAATTTGTTTTTATGAACAGCCTCAAAGAATTAAAAATATTTTTACGAAAGTATTAAAAGGACATATAGGTGTGGCTACCTACAAGCTTAAAAAGAGCACGACTGGAAAACAATTGGATATTATTGCTAGATCTGCCTTGAAAAAATCTGGCCTAGATTATGCTCATGGGACCGGACACGGAGTAGGATATTTTTTAAACGTTCATGAAGGTCCACAGGCAATTTCAAAGATTAATAATATACAACTAAAAGAAGGAATGATTCTTTCTAATGAACCAGGTTATTATGAATCAAATAAGTTTGGAATTAGAATTGAAAACTTAATTTTTATAAAAAAATATAATAATAAATTGAGATTTGAAAATTTAACACTTGTCCCTATTGAAAAGGATTTGATTAACTTTAAATTGCTAAATCAAAAGGAAAAAAAGTACTTAAATGAATACAATAAAAAAATATATTTTATTTTAAGTTCCTATCTTAACAAAAATGAAAAAAATTGGTTGAAATCATCTATGTATTGACAATTTTATTCCAATCTTTTTCAGTTAATATTTTGACATTTAAATTTTTTGCTTCATTTATTTTTCTAGTTGTAGGCTTTTGTGATCCTGCAATTAAAAAATTTGTTTTTTTGCTAATACTACTAACTATTTTTGCTCCTAAATTTTTAGCAAGAACTTTCAGTTCAGATCTACTTTTATCCTCAAAAGTACCTGTAAACATAATTAATTTTCCACTTAATGGAGTTTTTTTAAATAAATTTTTATAATTTTTAATATCAATTAAGTTAATTAAATTAGAAACAATGATTAAATTTTGTTTATTTGAAAAAAATTTTTTTAACGAATCAATTTGTGAAACTCCAATACCATCTATGCTACGAAGTTCATTTAGATAGTTTTGATTGTCCATATTTAATTTTTTACAAGTTTCAAAAAATTTTTGTACATTTAAAAAATATTTAGCTAATACTTTTGCATTTTCTTGCCCTATATAACGAATTCCAAGAGAAAAAATAAAACGATCCAATGAAATCTTTTTACTTTTATTTATTGAGTTTTTTAAATTAATAATAGATTTTTTTCCCCAACCATCAAATTTTTGCAATATATTTACGTCCAAATTAAAAACGTCATAAGAATATTTAATTAATTTTTTGTTCCAAAAGTTATCTATAACTTTTTTTCCAAGTCCCTCTATATTAAAGGCATCTTGTGAAACAAAGTGTTTTAATTTTTCTTTTAATATATCTTGGCAACTATAAGTTGGATCAGGACACCTTGTTACAGCTTCCTTTTTTTTGGTATTAATGTTGAATTCTTTAATTACTTTTAAACCGCATGAAGGACATTTTTGTGGAAAAATAAATTTTTTTGAGTCTGATAATCTTTTTTTTACGTCAATTGAAACTATCTGTGGAATAACATCTCCTGCTCTTTGAATGGCAACAATATCTCCTACTCTTATGTCTTTTCTTGCTACCTCATCTTCATTGTGCAAAGTAGCATTCGAAACTAGTACCCCTCCAACATTAACGGGTTCTAGTTTTGCTACTGGCGTTAATGCTCCAGTTCTCCCAACTTGAATTTCAATGTTTAATATTTTAGATATGGCTTTTGTAGATGAAAATTTATGTGCAATGGCCCATCTAGGAGAATTGGAAACATATCCAAGTCTATTTTGTAAATTTAAATCATTAATCTTATAAACTATTCCATCAATATCATATTCTATTCCTGATCTTTTATTTTCAAGTTTAGTATAATTTTTCATTATATCTTGAATATTGGAAAAAACTCCATTGTGTTGACTAACTTTAAAACCCCATTTCTTTAAAAGTTTTAAATATTCCGACTGAGTTTCGAATAATTTTTTCTTAACAAATCCAAAATTATATGCCATGAATTGGAGAGGAATTTTTTTTGTTTCAATTGGATCTTTTTGTCTTAACGAACCTCCAGCTGCGTTTCTTGGATTAGCAAATTTATCTTTAATATTTTTAAAATCTTTTTTTGATATGTATACTTCGCCTCTTATTTCTATATTAGCAGGAAATTTTGAACCTTTTAATTTATGAGGTATGCTTTTAATTGTTTTAAGATTTAATGTAATATCTTCACCTGTAATACCATCGCCTCTTGATAATCCTGATTTGAATTGACCGTTAACATAATAAAGTGATGCTGATATTCCATCAATTTTTGGTTCAGCACTAATCTCTATTTTAAAATTGGTATCTAATTTTAGAAAATTTCTGATCTTTTTTAGAAAATCAGCAATATTATTTTCAGAAAAAGCATTTGGGAGAGACAGCATTGGTATTTTGTGCTTAATCTTTTTAAACTTACTCGAAGATCTAAAACCTACATTTTTAATAGGAGATAATTTACTTTTTAAAAATTTGTATTTATTTTCTAGATTTAATATTTCAATTTTTAATCTATCATATTCATAATCCTGAATGATTGGATTATCTTGATCATAATATGCCTTGTTATATTCATTAAGTTTAGCAATTTTATCAAAATACAAAGTTTTGATTTTTTCTTTTTCCATTAATTATTCAAACAAAGATTTGAATTTTTTTTTAATAAAAGAATCCCTTTTTTTTTTAGTAATTTTTTTTGGTTTGTAGGACTTATTAAATACTCTATAAGAGTTTTTGTACCATGCCCCAGAACCATAATTATATCCAAGAACTACTGCAACTTTTTGTGCCTCTTCAACTAAACCAAGTTTATAATAAATTTCAACTAGTCGATGTAGTGCTTCTTCAATATAAATTGTAGAATCATAATTTTTTACAACAAGTTGAAAACGATTAATTGCTGCAATCCATTTTTCAGTTTTCATATAATAACGTCCAATATACATTTCCTTTGCTGCCATTTGATCAACAATTAATCCCATTTTCCATTTAGCGTCGATGGCATAGTCTGTGTTAGGATAATTGTCTAAAATATGCATAAATTTGTTACGCGCCATTATCAACGGTTTTAAATCTTTTTTTTCATTATATAATTGCTCATAATAACAAACTGCAATCAAGTAATGAGCGTAAACTAAATTTTTATCTTTAGGATAATTTTTAATATGCCTTTCTAACCCGAATATAGCGTCTTCAAAATAATTTTGAGAATACAATGAATAAGCAGACATTAATGATGCTCTGGAAGCCCAGATGGATTGGGGGAATAGAATTTCTGCTTCATCAAATTTTTTTGACGCAAAAAGTGCATCGCCTTCTTCTAATGCCTTCATTCCTTCTTTATAAGCAAGAACCATATCTTCTTCGATATCTTGTTGATTCAAAATTGTATCAACTTTACTTTTATCTTTTGTACATGAAACAAATAAAATTAAATATATGAATAAAAAAATAATATGTTTGGACATTATAAATAATAGAGATTACCAAATTTTTTTTAGATTTGAAATAGGCTGGAATTTAAGCGCTTACTGCTACAGGTCCAGTATAAAATAGGCCATTTGGCAATTTTTTTTCTTTAAATTCTACAACCGAAAAGTATTTGCCGTCTGATAAAAATTCTCTTAGTAATGCATTAGTTAATTGGTGGCCACCTTGACTACATTTTATTTTACCTAAAATTTTATAATTAGCTAACATCAAATCACCCATGCAATCCAAAATTTTATGCATTACGAATTCATTTTTATATCTTAATCCTCCCTTATTAAGAACTTTGTCATCTTTTACTACAACTGCATTCTCAAGAGATCCACCTTTTCCAAGACCCAAACGCTTAACCTTTGCTATATCTTCAAACAGACAAAAAGTTCTAGAATTATAAACTGAATTAAGATCACCGTTAGATAGATTGATTGACTTTCTTTGCTTACTAATAAGTTGATTTTTGTATATAATCTCAAAATCAATTTCTAAATCATTTTCAAAGGGTTCAATTGATATATATTTTTCATCTTTAATTAGTTCAAATTTTTTTATAACTTTAATAAATTTTTTCGGGGTGTCATAATTTTTAGTTCCAACTGCTCTAATTTGTTTAATAAAATCTTTAGCAGAACCGTCCATGATAGGAAGTTCGTCTGAATTGATCTCAATTAATAAATTATCAATTTCCTCTCCATATAAAGCTCCCATTAAATGTTCAATTGTTGAGACAGAAACTCCAAATTCATTCTGAATATTTGTGCAAAGAACTACTTTACTAACACTATCAAAAACTGCAGAAACCAAATTTTTGTTTTTTAAATCAGTTCTTTTAAAAACTATCCCGTGATTAGGTGCCGCTGGTAAAATGTTCATTGTAACATGTTTGCCACTATGCAAACCCACACCTTTGAATTGAATTTTATTCTTAATTGTTTTTTGATAAAAACTTGGCATACAAGTTTTATAATGCTCAAAAGTTAGATATAAAAAACAACAATTGTTTCAAAAAAAAACAAGTTTAAATTTAACTAAAAATGTTAAAAATTCTAGTAAAGAAGCCATTTTTATCTTTCTGTCCCCTATTTGGTATAGCTATTGCCTCTGAACCAATCCCCTTTGTTAAAATTATCATTGCTCCATAACAGGCCAAAAATTCTCTATCAATTTTGCTGGGAGGCTTAAATTTATCTGAGTCAGTATTAATAATACAGCTAGATGACTTGATATTAACTATTTTATCTAAATCATTTAATCTTGATCCTCCTCCTGTAAAAATCAAATTTTGCTTTATACTGTCAGTTTGTAAAAAATTTATTTCTTTAAAAACTTTATCCAAAATTTCATCTAATCTTGCTAAAATAATATCTTTAACAAAGCGAGAAGAAATTTTTCTAAATTTAGTTTTAGAAAAATAGTTATCTGGTAAAAATTCATTTTTATTTGAATCTTGGTCTTTATTTATTATTGATATATCTTTTTTAATTATTTCAGTCTCAATTTCAGATAAATAACATCCGCGAGCAATATCTTTTGTAATATGATTTGATCCTATCGGGAAAGAAGCTGTATGTACCAATGATGAATTTTTAAATAATGCTAGAGAAGTTTTTTCATAGCCAATATCAACCATGCCGCAACCATAATCAATTTGATCTTGACTAAAACAACAGGCCCCTAATGCATAAGAACAAGAGATAAATTGATCAATTTCAATATCGCAAGAATGAAATGTTTCCGAAATATTCTTTAAAATATTTTTTGGAACACTAAGAAAAGTATTCTCCTGGCTAAATTGATCTGCATAAATATTAAAAGGCAAATCTTTGAAAAGTTTATTATCAACTACATATTTATAATTAAATATATGTATATGAGATAATTTGGAATCATTAAGTTCGATTTGTTTTTTTGCTTCTTTTAGAAGAAAACTGATATCATCTTTTTCTATTTTGGATCCGCTAATTTTTTTATATTTAGTCAATCTGGTAGTCATAATTTCAGTGGGGTCAATCAATACATTAATTTTATTTAGAGTTATTTGAGATTTTTTTTCTACTTCAGTCAAACATGAACGAACTGAATCAATTGCATCATTTATATTAACAATGATTGAGTTATGTATACCTTTTGTTTTTTTTTTAGAAAAACCAATAAGTTGTGGTAATCCATCGCTACCAAATGAAAAAATTGCACACTTAAGATTGAAAGTTCCTAAATCAATTACGGCGATAACTTTTTTATTTTCCACTATTGGGTAATAATTTTATTATTAATTCTTAAATCTATAACAGAGTATTTATTAAAATCTTTATTATTTAAAATTTTATTTGCTAATTTTATGGCTTCCTTTAAACTTTTTGAAGGAAATTTTATTATTTTTTGGTTGTTTGTAACTAAATCCCATCTATTAATTTTAAAAAAGTAATAACTGGATATGATACTTAAATTAAAATCATTTAATTTGAGTAATTTTTGAAAATCATTGAAATAATATTCTGCATGTTTTCCATAAATATTTGGTAAATCTTGGTCTATCACATAATCTTTAAAGGGGATGAGATTATCATTATCTGCCAAAAAATATTTTTTTTTATCCTTGAATATCTTTGCAACAAAATTAACTTCTTTTAAATTTATATTGACTGTATCTGGGTATTTTTTTTGAATTGTAAATTCACTAATTAATTTATTTTTATCCAATATCTTTTCAATATCTTCAGAGTCCATAAACAATAAATTTTTCCCAATCAAGCCACTTAATTGACTTTGCATTGCTTTATGATCTACTTTTTTATACCCTAATATTTCAATCTTATTTAGTTTAAAAAAAATTATATCATCGAAAATATTTGTCTTTTCAAAAAAGCTTATCGTTGACAAAAAAATAAATACTAAAATATAAAATAATATTTTAATTTTTTTATTACTTATTGTAAGCGGCATCTTTAACCATCCATTCAACCAACTCTTCAAATTTAATACCTTTATAAGCTGCTATTTCAGGAACTAGGGAAAGGCTTGTCATTCCTGGTTGAGTATTTACTTCTAATAGAAAAAATTTTTTATTGTTATATCTAAAATCACTTCTAGTGATCCCCTTGCACCCTAATGAAATATGAGCTTTTTTTGCGATCCTTAAAATCTCTTTGTATCTTTTTGATTCCAAGGGAGCTGGCATAAGATGTTTGGTTTTTGCTTTGTTTGAATATTTGGCATAATAATCATAAAATTTTCTTTTAGGCTTAAGCTCTATAGCTCCTAAAGCTTTATTATTCATAACAGCCACTTGTATTTCTCTTCCGGGAATATATTTTTCAACCATAATTCTGTTATATTTTCTTAATTTTTCTAAATTTTTATTTAGATTTTTTTTTGTACAAATATAAACTCCTATACTTGAACCCTCATTAATTGGCTTAATAACAATAGGAAAATTAATTTTTGTTTTTTTTATCAAGGTATAAATATTTGAACTATTATTGTAATTATGGATAAAAAATTTTGGAGTATTAATTTTTTTATTAATAAATATTTTTTTAGAAACTTCTTTATCCATGGCAATGCTCGAGGCAAGAACACCTGAGTGGGTATACTTTATTTTTTCTGCCTCCAGAATACTTTGAATATAGCCATCTTCACCAAAACGACCGTGCAACGCATTAAATACTATTTTTGGTTTTATTTTTCTAATTTCATTAATAAAATTTCCTTTTGGATCTAAAACTCTAACTTTATATTTCTTTTTTCTTAATGCCTTTACACATGCCCTTCCAGATAAAATACTGATTTCTTTTTCTTCCGAAATTCCTCCCATTAAAACTAGAATCATTTTTTTCATTTTTTTTCACCAATAATCTGTAATTCCAATTCAAGCTTAATTCCAGTGATATTAAAAACTTTTTCTCGTACAAGGTTAATCAAATTTTCCATATCATTTGAAGTTGCCGAACCTTGATTAACAAAAAAATTACTATGTTTTTCAGAAATTGAGGCTCCCCCAATTTTTATATTCTCACATTGCGCTTCTTTGATAAGTTCCCATGCTTTCTTTTTTGTCTGGTTAGTTGGATTTTTAAAAGTACTTCCACAAGTTTTAATTCTAGATGGTTGTGATTTTTCTTTAATCGTTGAGAGTTTTTCCATTTTTTTTTTAATTTTTTTACTATCTTGTTTTTCACCTTTAAAAGTTCCACTTAAAAAAATCAGATCATCAAATAAATCTGAACCTCTATAAAAAAAATTTATTTTTTCAGAATTAATAGTTCTTACAATCCCACTGTGATTTACAACTTGGATTGAGGCAATACATTTTGAGATATCGTAATCATAACACCCTGAATTCATTCTTATTGCGCCACCTATAGAACCGGGAATACAAGAGAGAAATTCTAGTCCAGCAACAGAATTTTCTAATGCAAAATTTGATAACTGCTTGTCCAATACAGCAGAACCCGAAATTACCGTATTATCATTAAGTTTAGACAAATGTGAGAAGTTTTTTCCAAGTTTAATAATAACACCATCATAACCCCCATTTCTAACTAATGTGTTAGAACCAACTCCAAGAATTTTGATAGGTAAATTATTCGAAAATTTTTTTAAAAAAAAAATTAATTCTTCTAATGTATTTGGTTTAAAAAAAACTTTAGCTGGGCCTCCTAAATTAAACCAATTTAAATGTTTCATATCATATTCATAATAAATCTTTCCTGATAGTTTTTTTGACAAATTCTGAACTAGTTTTGATATATTCATAACTTATCTGATATATTTTTAATCCAAGTAGATATGCTTCCAGCACCCATGCATACAACCAACTCATTATCAAAAAGATTTTTTCTAAAATAATTTAATAAATCATTTTCTGATTTTAATATTACTACCTTTACGTTAGATTTTTTTGCAATTAATGTTCCAAATGAATGATAGTTAAAATATTTATTAATCTTTTCACCGGCTGGGTAAATGGGACATAAAACAACCTCATCACAAAGTTTAAATCCTGCAGCAAATTCTTTTTTTAATAACATAACTCGAGAAAATCTGTGAGGTTGAAAAACAGAAATTATTTTTCTCGAACGATATACTGACCTAATGCCATCAAGCAAGGCTTGTATTTCGGTTGGATGATGAGCATAATCGTCATAGAAATCAATTTTTTTATAAGAAAATATTTTATTAAATCGACGCTGAACTCCGTCAAAATTTTTTAAAGCATCTTTAATTATATTAATTTTGATACCTAAACTTAATGACACAGCAACTGCCGCTGTAGCATTTCTTATATTATGGTTACCAAGTAAAGGTATTTGTAAATTTTTTAAATTTTTTTTACTTTTTCCGACTAAATTTAATTTTATATTAAAGTCTGAATTATTAAGTTTTCTTCTAACATTATTTATTTGAAAATTTGAACTTTTATCAAATCCATAAGTTAAATAATTATCTATTTTTAAATTTTTAATTAATATTTTATTATTATAATCGTCTTTGCAAATAATTGCCTTTCCTAGAGAAGGTGTTTTTTCAACAAATAACTTAAAAAATTTTTGTAAAACGGTAAATTTCTTATAAAAATCTAAGTGTTCTTTATCAATATTTGTAACTACAGAATATGTTACGGGTATCTTTAAAAAACTACCGTCTGACTCGTCTGATTCTACTACACACCAGTCACTTTTTCCTAGTTTTGCGGAATTCTTCAAAAAATTTACGATTCCTCCATTAATTATTGTTGGATCTAATTTTGCTGCAAATAAAATGCTAGATATCAAAGAAGTAGTAGTCGTTTTCCCATGTGATCCTGTAATAACAATATTTTTTTTTAATGAAATAATGTTAGCAAGCATTTTACCGCGTTTGTAAATAGGTATTTTTCTTTTTTTAGCTAATAAATATTCAGCATTATTTTTTTTTATAGCAGAAGAAATAACGAGCATGGTAACCTTTTTAATATTTTCCTTTTTATGACCAATAAAAACCTTAATGCCAAATTTTCTTAACCGATCTGTATTTTTGCTTTGACTTAAATCGCTACCCTGTATCATGAAGCCCATGTTATGCATTATTTGTGCTAACCCACTCATACCAATTCCACCAATACCAACGAAGTGGATTAATTCATTGCTCGCTATTTTCATTTGAATTAAATTAATTTTTCCATTTCTTTTTCTATTTTTAAAAGAGTATTTTTGCTATCATTTTTGAGCATATTTTCTCTTTTCAAACTTAATTCAACATTATTATCTAAAATTTTGATCAGCATTTCTTTCAAACTACTAAGGGATAAATTTTTTTGCTCTAATATCCAGCAACATCCTTTTTTTTCATAATAAATTGCATTTTGGTATTGATGATTATCTTTGGCAAATGGATAAGGAATAGCAACAAATGGTACTCCTAAAAATTCAAGTTCTCCGATAGTTGATGATCCACACCTTGATATCGCAAGGTCGGCTTTTGATATTAATTCAACAATGTTCTCATGAAAGCTAAAAATATAATTTTCAATATTATTTTTATTATAAAAATTTTGAATTTTACCTACTTGTTTAGGTCGGGATTGTTGAATGATATTTATTTTGTAACTTTTACTTATATCTAAAATAACCTGCGGTATTACTTCTCCAAAAATTTCAGCACCTTGGCTGCCACCTAAAATTAAAATAGTTTTTTTTGAATTTAAATTATTTTTTTCTGATAATTCATGTTTTATAATTTCTTCTCTAAGAATGTTTCCAACCTCAACACATTTGGTTAAATATTTATTGGGAAGATTGAGAATATTGTTCGAATTTATAAAGAGCTTACTACAAAAACGCACAAAAAATTTATTTACCTTACCTAAAACAAGATTAGGTTCATATAATAAAATTTGAATATTAAGTAATTTTGCTGCTAAACAAATAGGAAGAGAAACATATCCCCCGAGACCAAATACAAAATTTGGTTTTTCTTTCCTTAAAATTAAAAAGGAATTAAATAAAGCTAGAATTAGTTTCAAATAAAAAAATATTTTGTTTATAAAACCTTCACGAGTTGGAAAACTGACTTCAAATATTTTATGTAAAAAAAAATCTTTTTTTACATATTTTGCACCTCTTTTATCAATAAAGAGTATTGTTTCGTATTCTCTTTCTTTAAAAAAATTAATTAAACTAACAGAGGGAAAAACATGCCCTCCAGTGCCGCCGCTGCAAAAAAGAATTTTTTTTTTCATAAATTATCTTGATTTAATGGAATTTTTTTTGTCAAATTTAAAATCAAACCACCGATTATTGCGTTTCCTATAATTGATGAGCCTCCATAACTTAAAAACGGAAGGGTTATACCTGTTGTTGGCAAAAGTCTTATATTTACTCCAATATGAATAAAGGTTTGAATTAACAATAGTGATATTAAACCAACTAAGACGAGCTTCGTATATTCATCCTTTTCATTTAATAATTTATTTAACACCCTATAAGAAAAAAATAAGAAAATTATTATTAGCAACAAAATTAATATAACTCCAAATTCTTCTGCAATTATGGCAAGCATATAATCGGTATGAGCTTCTGGTACTTTATCTTTTAATACTCCTTCTCCCAAACCTCTGCCTGTAAAACCACCACTCTTTATTGCCTCTAGTGCTTTTTCCGATTGATAGTTTTCCCCTTTTGTTGGATCAATAAATGATTTTAATCTAAACAAGATATATCCAAATTTATTAGGAAAAAAAAATAAGATCGAAACGAAAATTAAAACGCAGACTAAAAAAAATGTAACTAAAATTATGAAATTTATTCCTGATGAAAAAAGCATAATCAACCAAGAAGAAAATAGCAGAACAGATTGACCTAAATCTGGTTGAATAATCAAAAGAAACAAAACAACCAATAATAAAACTAATGTATAAAAATATTTTCTATATAAATTATGAATTATTTGTGAAGAAATAATTTGTGCTAGTATAAGAATAAAAAAAGGTTTTAATATTTCGATCGGTTGAAATCTAGGTAAAAAAGGTAAGTCCAACCATCTCTTTGCACCTTTAACTTCAATTCCAATAAAGGAAACTAGAAATAATAATAAAAGGGATATTAAAAAAAAATATGGTAGATATGTTTTAATTATTTCTCTTTTTTGAAGAGAAAGAAAAAAGATAATTATTAGTGCAATACCAACAAATACTAAATGCTTTAAAAAGAAAAAATAACTTTCCTTATTTAATTTTTCACCAATAACAGATGATGTAGAAGAAAATGAAAAAAATAAACCTAAGAAAAAAAGTAGCAAGATTAGCGATAATATCGTCTTGTCTATATTTCTCCACCAGCTCGCTAGTAAACTTCTATTTTCTCTACTAAAGTCAAACATATATTAATAAATATTTGATCTTGCCCTATAAATAAGTTCTTTAAATTTTTTTCCTCTATCTTCAAAATTTGTAAATTGATCAAAAGAAGCAGCCGCAGGGCTAAATAAAATTGTATATTTATTTTTTGTTAAATTATTTGCATTATTTATTTGCTTTAAATCTTTGATAACTTTTAAAACTGCATTCTCTAAATTATTTGCCACGGCAAAATTTACTTTTTTTCTTAATTGTTTTTTAAAAAAAATCGTACTTTTTCCAATAATATAAGCTTTAATAATATTTTTCTTAAATTTGTTTAGAGAAAATTTATCACCCTTTTTAGCAAGTCCACCAACAATCCAAAAAATATTTTGGTAACTTTTCAATGATTGTGAAGTTGATTCAAAATTGGTTGCTTTTGAATCATTTATACAAGTTATTTCATCGTTTAGTGATAATCTTTCTTGTCTGTGCGGCAATCCTTTAAATTTATTTAAGACTTGTAATATAACCTCTAATCTTATTCTATAATTACTTGCTATTTTAAGTACAAAAGAAATATTTTCCAAATTGTTTTGTGATAACAAATATTTATTTTTAATTTTTTTAAAAATTTTTTTTACTTTATATCTATCAATTTTATGCAATTTCGAGAAAAATTGTTTTTTCTTAAAATTGTCTATAATTTTTTTCGTAAATTTGTTGTTTAAATTTAAATACGAATGATCCTTAAAAGACTGAAATTTTAAAATTTTTATCTTTGCATTAATATAATTTGCCATAGTCCCATGTCTTTCCATGTGATCAGGAGAAATATTAAGTATTGCTGCATGATTAGATTTAAAATGTTGTGTATATGCAAGTTGATAAGAAGAAACTTCAATAATAATAATTGTTTTTTTATTTAATTTTTTAAGAGACAATATTGGTTCACCTATGTTTCCTACAAGATGAGTGCTGTAGCCAGCTTTTTTAAAAACTGCCTCTAATAACTTGCAAGTTGTTGATTTACCATTTGTGCCAGTAACAGAGATAATTTGGCTATTTTTGTTGAAATTATAAAATATATCCAAATCTGTAATTATTTTAGTTTTATTTTTTACTAAAAACCTTTTTAGATAACACTTTCTAACATTTATACCGGGGCTGATAACAATAAAATCAAAAAAATTATTTGCTATTTTTTTTTTGGAATTTAATAAATAATTTTTTTTTATACTTTTTCGAACTAAAAAATTATCATCCCAACAATAAATTTCTGATTTAATTTTTTTCAAAAATCTTAGTGTTGATAATCCACTTTTTGCAAGTCCATAAATAAGAATTTTTTTTTTTGCAAATTTTAATCTTAAATTTCGCATTATCTCAATTTTAGTGTTGCTAATCCAATCAAAGCTAAAATTATTGAAATAATCCAAAACCTAATTACAATCGTCGATTCTGCCCAACCTTTTTTCTCAAAATGGTGGTGCAGAGGTGCCATTTGAAAAATTCTTTTTCCAGTTAATTTAAAGGATACTACCTGAATTATTACAGAAACTGTTTCTAATACAAATAAACCACCTATAATTGCCAGTACAATTTCATGTTTTGAAATAATGCTTATGGCTCCGAGTGACCCACCAAGAGATAATGATCCAGTATCTCCCATAAAAATTTTTGCAGGAGGTGCGTTATACCACAAAAATCCAAGACAAGCACCGCATATGGAACCGCAGAATATTGAAGCTTCACCAAGTTCTTTAATATATGGGATTTGAAGATAATTTGAGAAAACTGTATTTCCTGTAACATAACAAATAAAGGCAAAAGATGCTGCTACCAAAATCACAGGTACAGTTGCTAAACCATCTAACCCATCTGTTAAATTGACAGCATTTGAAGATGCAATAATTATAAATATGTAAAACGGAAGAAAAAATATTCCCATATTTAAAATTAAATTTTTAAAAAATGGAAAATATAAATTTTTCAAGTGTGAATGATCTCCAAATTTATCTAAAAAAAATACAGCAATAAAAGCTAGAAATATTTGGATAATAAACTTTAGTTTTGGAGAAAGGCCAGATGAACTATGATTTCTTATTTTCAAGAAATCATCTATTGCTCCCAAAATTCCAAAACTACTAGCTATAAATATTAAAAACCAAATATAAATATTGGATAAATCTGCCCAAAGTAAAGTGCTTATTAACATTCCTATTAAGATCACTACTCCTCCCATTGTTGGGGTTCCAATTTTTTTAAATACGTGATCAATCGGCCCATCTTCTCTAATAGGTCCAGTAATTTTTTTTTGAGAAAGATATTTTATAAATGGACCTCCAATAAGAAATACAATAATCAAAGATGATATTAGTGACAAACCTGTTCTAAATGTTAAATATCTAAATACATTTAAAAAAGAAAATTCGTCTATAAAAGATGTTAACAAACTATAAAGCATTAATTAATTTTTCCTTTTTTTAATTTTTTGCAAAAATTATTCAAACCAGTTAAATTTGAACCTTTTATCATTACATAATCATTATCATTTATATAATTCCTAATTAAACTACTAATATCATTTAATGAATTTAATATTTTTCCTTTTTTGTTTTTTTTCACGAATTTGTAAGTCTCTAATATAGACTTACCGATTACAAAAACTTTATCAATGTTACTATTATTAATATATTTTGCTAAATTTCTGTGAAAAAAACTAGTTTTCTTTCCCAATTCCAACATATCTCCTAATAAAACAATTTTTTGAGTTTTTTTTTTATCAATACTATTAAAATGATTTATAGCTAATCGCATTGAATGTGGATTGGCATTATAGCTTTCGTCGAGTAAATAAAATTTTTTCTTAAAAATTCGAATTTTATTCATATCTCCTCGTCCTTCTGGTATTTTAAAATTTAAAAAAATATTTTTCTTATCTGATATATCCAAATCCAAAATAAATATAATTAGACATGTTGAAAGAACATTTTGAATATAAGCACTATTATTATAGTTAATGTTAAATAAATAAACTTTATTATTATATGAAATAGAAGCTTGATAAATATTTTTATTTTTTCTTATATCTTTTAAATATAGATCTGCATTTTTATTCAAACCAAAAGATTTTACTTGAATATTTTTTTGGCTAGCTTTCTGCGTTATATAATTAAAAAATTTATCATCTCTATTTAAGATTAAAGTTCCTTTTGCAACCAAATTATTTATAATTTCGGACTTTGCTCTTGCAATTTCTTTTGTACTTTTAAAATTTTTTAAATGTGCTGAAGAAATATTTGTTATAACTGCTATATCGGGTTTTAATATATTGGAAAGTGAGTTTATTTCACCTTTTTTATCCATGCCTAATTCAAATACACCAAAAGCATCCTTTTCTTGCAGATTGGATAAGCTCAAGGGTACTCCATATTGATTATTGAACGACGACTTTGATGAGGAAGTTTTATCAAAATTTTTTAAAACAAAACTTGTCATATCTTTTAGTGTTGTCTTTCCAGAACTCCCTGTAATCCCAATGATTTTTGCTTT
>AZHQ01000003.1 GCA_000504605.1 alpha proteobacterium SCGC AAA288-E13 | reverse complement strand
TTTTTTTTTCAAATACTTTTGATGAACTTAGAGTATTTGTTGTCAAAAGAATTGATTTAATTTCTTTAATTTTTTCAAGCTTCTCTAAAAGAGGTATGACACTTAGTAGTTCGCCCACACTAGCAGCATGAAACCATACAAGCTTGCCCCGGGGTTTCTTTTTTTCTATTATACATAGTTTTTCCTTATATCTATTTTCATCTTCTTTTTGTTTATGGATTCTTATTTTAAGAATAATTGGGAAAAAAAAACCAACTACATTTGTTAGCAACCTATATAATATTAACATTAATTAATGAGGTCTTAATTGTTTATTATAAAAGTTTTTATAAATTTCAGAATTTTCCAAAAGATGATTGTGATTTCCTTCGGCTACAACTTCGCCATTCTCGATTATAAAAATTTTATTTGCTCTTAATACAGTAGAAAGTCTATGAGCTATAATAATAGTCGTTTTATTTTTTGTTAAATACATTATTGCTTCCTGTATTTTGTGTTCAGTATCAGCGTCTAATGATGAAGTAGCTTCATCAAGTAAAATAATTGGCGCATCTTTAAGGATAGCTCTTGCAATGGATATTCTTTGCTTTTCACCACCGGATAACCGAACACCGTTTTCTCCTATCAGTGTATCGTATTTTTCTGGTAACTGTTCTATAAAGTCATGTGTAGCAGAAAATTTACTCGCTTCGAGTATCTTTTCTTTCGATGCCTTAGAATTTGCGTAAGCTATATTTGATAAAACTGTATCATCAAATAATGTGATATCTTGACTTACTAAAGAAATATTTTTTCTTAAGGAAAATAAAGATACTTTATATATTGATTGATTATCAATCAGTATTTCACCACTTGATGCGTTATAAAATCTTGGGATCAAATTCATTATAGTGGTTTTTCCAGCTCCGCTGTGACCAACCAAAGCTATGATATTTCCGCCTTCCATTTTGAGATTTATAGATTTTAATACTTCTTTCTCACCATCATAGGCAAAACTTACATCTTTGTATTCGATTTTTGCTTTATAAATTACTAAATCTTTGGCATTTGTATTTTCGTCAATTTTTCTTTTTAGATCCATAACTTCAAAAACTTTAGCAATCGATCCGGCACAATATTCTTTTTTATTGCCTCTATAAACTATTAAATCTGGATTTGTACATATCATTTTTTTATTGGTGTATTTTCTAAGTAAATTCTTATAATAAAAAAGATCGTTCTCTTGATTATCAAACAAACCGGTGCATAAAATAAATTCTGCAGATTCTATTTTGTCTTTTCTCTTTTCTTTAAATTCAAAAAATAAATTCACATCCCGCTTTGGGCCCAAATGAAAAAAATTTTTGCCATGAGAGTTTGATCTTAATGAATTTAAAGCTGCATCACCTGAGGTAAAAATATTTTGATAATAATTTTTATTAAAGTTTAATTTGCTTAAAAAATTGGAAACACTTTGTCTTGTTCTAGGTGCATTAGTCATTAAAATAAATTTTTTATTTTCTTTTTTTAAATTATCTAGTACTTCAATTGCATCGGAATTTAATGATATCCCGTTATGCACTACACCCCATAAATCAATAGAAAAAATTTCATAATTATTGATTATTTCTCGTAATCCCTCTTTTAGGTGCAAAAAACTCATTATCAGGTTAGTTTAAAAGCAAAAAATATAGTATTTTCAACGATTTTTAAAGGTTAAGTTAATTTTGGTTTCCATCTTGAAATTACTTGATTACATATTTATATCTTTTTCAGATTTTAATAGGAGATATCAATGAAATTTAGACCCTTACACGATAGAGTATTAATAAGAGTTTTAGACAGTGAAGAAAAAACTTCTGGCGGCATCATTATTCCTGATACAGCAAAAGAAAAACCACAGGAAGGTGAAGTTGTTGCTGTTGGACCTGGCGCAAAAACAGAAGATGGAAAAATAGTATCAATGGATGTAAAAGTTGGTGATATTGTTCTGTTTGGAAAATGGTCAGGTACCGAGGTAAAAATTGATGGAACAGAATATAGCATAATGAAGGAATCTGACATTATGGGTATTGCAAAAATAAAAAAATAAATTGAAAGATTAAAAAGGAGTAAACATGGCTAAAATTATTAAATTTGATATAGAGGCTCGAAGCAAGATGATCAAAGGGGTAGACACACTTGCAAATACTGTCAAGATTACACTGGGTCCAAAAGGAAGAAATGTTGTGCTTGATAAATCCTACGGTGCACCCAGATCAACAAAGGATGGAGTAACTGTAGCAAAAGAAATTGATTTAGAAGATAAATTTGAGAATATGGGTGCTCAAATGGTTAAGGAAGTGGCAAGTAAAACAAACGATGAAGCTGGTGATGGTACAACAACAGCCACGATACTTGCGCAGGCAATAATAAAAGAAGGTTGTAAATATGTAACTGCTGGTATGAATCCAATGGATTTAAGAAGAGGAATTGATATTGCGGTTAAACATGTTAAAGAAAAATTAATAGCTTCTTCTAAAAAAGTAAAAACAAGTGAAGAAATTGCACAAGTTGGAACTATTTCAGCTAACGGTGAAAAAGAAATCGGAGATATGATTTCTAAAGCTATGCAAAAAGTTGGTAATGAAGGAGTGATAACTGTTGAAGAGGCTAAGGGTATAGAAACTGAACTCGATGTAGTCGAAGGTATGCAGTTTGATAGAGGATATTTATCGCCATACTTTATAACAAATGCAGATAAAATGACTACAGAACTTGAAAACCCTTATATTTTATTACACGAAAAAAAATTATCTAATCTACAAGCAATGGTTCCTCTTCTTGAGGCAATCGTTCAATCAGGAAATCCTTTAATGATTATCTCTGAAGATGTTGAGGGAGAGGCTTTAGCAACTTTAGTAGTTAATAAATTAAGAGGTGGATTAAAAGTAGTTGCAGTTAAAGCTCCTGGCTTCGGTGACAGAAGAAAAGAAATGCTTGAAGATATTGGAATCCTGACTGGCGGACAAGTAATTTCTGAAGATCTTGGAATTAAACTTGAAAACGTCAAAATAAGCGATTTAGGTTCATGTAAAAAGATTAAAGTCGACAAAGATAATAGTACAATTGTTGGTGGATCAGGAAAAAAATCCGATATTGAAGCTAGATGTAATCAAATTAGACAACAAATTGAAGAAACGACTTCTGATTACGATAAAGAAAAACTTCAAGAAAGATTAGCAAAATTAGCTGGGGGAGTTGCTGTAATTAAAGTTGGTGGTGCAACTGAAGTTGCAGTTAAAGAAAGAAAAGACAGAGTAGAAGATGCTTTAAATTCTACAAGAGCCGCTGTTGAGGAAGGTGTTGTAGCAGGTGGAGGTTGTGCACTTTTGTATGCCTCGCAGGAACTTAACAAATTACAAGTTAAAGGTTCAGATCAAAAAGCAGGTGTCAATATTGTTAAAAAAGCTCTTGAAGGTCCAATAAGACAAATTACTGCAAATGCTGGAGTAGATGGATCGGTTATTGTTGGTAAACTTTTAGAAGGTAAGAAACCTTCTCAAGGATATGATGCACAAGAGGAAGAATACTGCGACATGTTTAAAAAAGGTATTATTGACCCAACAAAAGTTGTTCGAACAGCCTTACAAGATGCTGCTTCAATAGCTGGAGTATTAGTTACAACTGAAGCTATGGTTGCTGATAAACCAGAAGAAAAAGATTCTGGTCCTGCTATGCCTCCAGGTGGAATGGGCGGCGGTATGGGAGGAATGGGTGGCATGGGAATGTAATCCATCTCTCTAGAACCTAAAAATTCTAAAACCCCCGATTTTATTGGGGGTTTTTTTTTAGTTTTCAAATGTAATTATATATGTATAAGAGCCTCAAATTATGAACAACAGTATTCGAAATATAACAATTATAGCTCACGTTGATCACGGCAAAACTACTCTTATAGATAATTTAATGAAACAGAGTGGATCATTTAGAGAAAATGAAATTGTTGATGAAAGACTTATGGACTCTGGAGAATTAGAAAAAGAAAGAGGTATTACAATTTTAGCAAAACCTGCGTCGATTAATTGGAAAAACTCAAGAGTAAATATCATTGACACACCGGGTCACAGAGATTTTGCAGCTGAAGTTGAACGTGTGTTGAGCATGGCAGATGGAGCATTATTACTAATAGACTCTGCAGAGGGTGTAATGCCACAAACTAAATTTGTATTAGCAAAAGCTCTTAGGCAAGGTTTAAAACCAATAGTAGTTATTAATAAGCTAGACAAACCTGATCAAAGAGCTAACGAAGTTTTAGAAGAGACTTTTGATTTATTTGTAAGTTTAGATGCTAATGAAGAGCAATTAGATTTTCCAGTTCTATATGCAAGTGGAAGATCTGGATGGGCAAGTAAAGAATTGGACGGACCAAGAGAAAATCTTAATCCATTATTAGATCTGATTATTGATCAGGTCAAACCTGCTGAGTTTGATAAATCAAAACCTTTTGCAATGTTATCTACTCTTTTATACGCTGATAGTTTTTTAGGTAGAAGTTTGGTTGGAAGAATATCTCAAGGAACTGCAAAAGCTAATCAACAAATTAAAGCTATAAATCTTCAAAGGGCAAAAGTAGACGAAGGTAGACTAACTAAAATCTTTAGGTACGAGGGAACAAAAAAGGTTCCTATTGATGTAGGTGAGGCTGGAGATATTGTGGTAATAGCTGGATTAGAAAAGGCAAACGTCGCAGATACTATTTGTGATCTTGATGTTAATGAACCAATAGCAGCAACTCCTATAGATCCTCCAACAATGTCAATTACAATAACTGTTAATAGTTCCCCTCTTGCAGGCATAGAAGGTAAAAAATTAACAAGTACACAAATTAGAGATAGATTGACACTTGAAGCACAAAATAATGTTGGAATTACTTTTTCAGAACACACAGGTAAAGATTCATTTGAAATAAGTGGAAGAGGAGAACTGATGCTTGAAATTTTACTAACACAAATGAGACGTGAAGGTTTTGAAATGACCGTAAGTCCACTTAAAGTTTTATTTAAAAAAGATGATAATGGAAATAGATTAGAGCCAATTGAAGAAATTACTATGGATTTAGACGAAGAATATTCTTCAAAAGTAATCGACTCAATGCATAGAAGAAAAGGTAAATTAATTGACCTTAAAGATACAGGAAAAGACAAGAAAAGATTAATATTTCATGCACCTACTAGAGGTTTGATGGGTTACACAAGTAAATTTCTAACATTAACAAAAGGTAACGGTGTGATTAATAGAATATTTCATTCTTATGGAAAATTTGAAGGTGAGATGGAAGGCAGAAGAAATGGTGCATTAATTTCAATGGAAAAGGGTAAAGCTGTTGCTTTTGCAATATATAATTTACAGGCGAGAGGTGAAATGTTTGTTACTCATAATGACTCTGTTTATGCTGGAATGATTGTCGGGCTAGCTCCAAAACCTGGTGATATGATCATTAATGTTATGAAAGGTAAAAAGCTTACAAACATGAGAACTCAAGGAACTGATGAAAACGTCGTGCTGACGCCAGTACGTAAGATGTCAATTGCTGAGCAACTGAGTATACTTAATAGTGATGAAGCTTTAGAAATTACTCCAAAATCTTGTAGATTAAGAAAGGCTATACTGGACCCTCATGAAAGAAAAAAAAGTGAAAAATCTGGAGCTGCTGGTGATATGTCCCCTGGAGGAATGGGTGGCATGGGAATGTAATACGGTTCCCCAACCAGAACATTCTAAATACATACACTAAACAAAATTAGAACCCTCGGAACGAAAGTTTCGGGGGTTTTTTTGTGCTATTAGTATTTTTAATGAATAAAATAAAAGAATTAAATCCTATATTGTTAGTCGTAGATTGCCAGAAAGGATTTTTAGATGAGAACTATTGGGGTGGAAATAGAAATAATAAAAATGCTGAAAATGTCTGTGGTAATTTAATAAAAAAATGGAGAGAATTAAAACTCAAAATTATTCATATCAAGCATAGTTCCTTGAATCCAAATAGTCCATTATATAAATCAAATCCAGGTTTTGAATTTAGTGATCAAACAACTCCAATGGATAATGAAATAGTAATTACCAAAAATGTTAATAGTGCTTTTATTGGGACAAATCTAAAAGAAACATTGGACAATGAGCAATGTAAAACTTTGGTTATAACAGGTTTAACAACTGACCATTGTGTCTCAACAACTACACGAATGGCAGGCAACTATGGTTACAATACATATTTAATCTCAGATGCCACGGCAACATTTGATAAAGTGGGTATCAATGGAGAAAAATATGATGCCGAACAAATACATCAAATTTCTTTAGCAAGTCTAAAAGATGAATTTGCCACTGTTCTAACAAGTAAAGAAATAATAAGGTTATTATAGTCATCCTTCTCGTACCCTTCTCGTTTCGTCTGATTCTGCAGTGAAGTTTGCAGTGAAGAAGTTAAATAAGTGAGTACTGACGTTAAATGAATGCGAATGTAAAACCGTTCCATTGTGAGAACACTCTAAAAACATATACTAAACAAAATTAGAACCCTCGGAACGAAAGTTTCGGGGGTTTTTTTTATTTCAAATACTGATCTAAAGTTTTTTTATCAGAGACAACTATAAAATCATCATAGTGAACAGACTGTGGAGGATAACCATTTCCATATGGATCAGAGTCTCTATAAAGTCCTATTCTTATACCTGTACCTTTATATGTTCCTTTCCATTTACCGTAAGTAATACCTTTGTAATCCATGATTAACTGGTCATCTTTATAAACTTTTACAAATCCATCTTCTTTTTTAGAATTATGAATTCCTATCTTGTATGTAGTCCATTCTCCAAGAGGAGTGGATTTGAATGGTTTGGTTAGATTTGTAACTTCATTACAATATTCAGGTGGTTCAGCTGAGTTATTTTCAGACACATCACATTTCCATAGATATTTCCAATCATCTTCTCTATTTTTCGTTGACATCAATTTCCAATTGTCTTCTTTATCTTTTAAATATTTAATTCCAATTGTATGCTTGTACCATTCCTCAAAATTGTACGATTTAGTAGCAATACCTCCTGTATCTCCACCTAAGTCTAAAATTTCTCCATTACTGTATAAACGAATTGCAAATAAAGGACTTTTTTTTATATTTTGAAACCCATGCTTAAACTGACTAAACATTACTCTATCATTTATATGAACAAAATCTTTGGGAAACCTCATTCTAAATCCATACCAAATCTCTTTACCCTTAACTCTTTTTCTTAGAGGAGACAATTCAGCTCTTTCTGTAAAACCACGTTTTACAGGTAATCTATTTAATTTATGTTTTACAGTTATTTCTAAATAACCATTCCCATTAGGGTCTTTTTTAAATATGAATGGTTTTTTTCCACCTTTTTTTTCAAAAATTTCATATTTACTTAAACTTGATTTTTCAAAATCATCATAAAAGTTCCAAAGAGATCTTTTCTTTTTATCTATATAGTCTGGAACAGGTACCTTTTCCCATGCAGAAGCATTAATGTTAAATGAAAGCATCAAAACCAGAAAGACGTGTAGAGATAGTTTTTTCATTACTAATTTAAAAACATAGAGCATCGAAGTAAATTTTTATCATCTTTGACTTTTTTGTTGGAAACTTTGACATAACTTTTTCTATTTCTTTTGGAGTCATTACCAAGTGCTATAATCTTTGTTCGTGAACGATTTCTCATAAAACCTTTATCTTTATTACCACAGGCAACTGAACCATAAATTAAGCGTGCACCCTTATCTTTCCCTTTGTGTTTTTGCAAGTAATTAGCACTACCAAACTTATATCCGTTGCCATCACCATCGCGTTTTGTAGGATGTTTTCCATTAAAATTTGCTGAACTGTAGAAAACCCTTATGGAGGGAAATTCAGATTTTTTGCCACCTTTCCAAAAATCAAAACCATCATCAGAATTATGATGGGCGTGGGCATCAATAAAAGTTATGTTATGTGCTCCAAATTTTGCAGTAAAACCATCAGCATTACCTCCATTTCTAGTGACACTACTAGGTCCATCTTTATTATAACCATTAAATGATTCAACGCTAACAAGACAATTCTCACCTGTAGATTTTATTTGTTCGAAACCGTGACCATATATGTTCTTATAAGGTGATGAATCCAATACTCCGGTATTCATCACAACTACTCTGTATATTAAATTTTGTAATTTAAAAAAATCTATTCCAATATGAAGCGCATTTTTTATTGTTAAGTTTGCAACGGTTGAACCACCATTCAAAACAATTGCTTTTAATACATTTTTTGCATCTATTATGACCTCTCCTTTTTGATCACCAATTAAAATTTTATCATTAAATTTGTGCCCGCTTAAAAGTATCGGAAACTCTAAAACATATACACCCTTAGATAATAAAACATATTTATTATCAACCAATGCATGATTAATGCAAAATGGATTATCTTTACAATTCTCAGGAGTAACTACATGAAAATCTTTTATCTGTTGCAAATCATAAATTTGTTTCTGACAATTAAGTGGATCACCTATCTTATTAATGGTTTTCCACTGATCTATATTCAGACCTCGATAAGTTACGTTATCAGGTATAGGTGGATTATTTGGTACGTAGTTGTATTGAAAGTTATCTGGAAATGCAGAACTCTTATAAATAAAAAATAAAACCAGAAAGACGTATAGAGATAGTTTTTTCATTAAAGTCAGTTTAATCCAACCCTAAAACTAATTCATCTTCCGAATTGCTTCCGAATTCGACCCTGTTGTAGATGAACAACGATGAACAATTTTCAGAAAAGACAATAAATCTGAGGTTTATTTAACTAGGTATGGGTATGTAATCATTCTTACTCAAAACAAAATTCAAAAACCCCAGTTTTTACTGGGGTTTTTTTTTGCCTGTCGTAAAAATCTGCAATGAAGTTTGCAATGAATGTTCAATGAAGTTTTAAGACGGTTAGAGAGGTTCAAATCCTGTCGCCCCGACCATTTAAAGCAAATAAAATCAATATTAATTTAATATAAAGGATAAAAAGGAGAGTGAAAGGGAGAGTGCATTAGAATATAATTTTTCATAAAATGAATGAAAAAAAAGATTACATTCTAATTGATGAAGGAAAAAACCAACATATAGAATGGTCAGATACATTAAGGGAAGAAAACGACAAAATTCAGTACCACGAAATAATTTATATTAAAGATAAATCCATCTCGATTCTTGGCGAAAATGAATCTGAAGTCTGGATAGATATTGATAAAAAAAATCTAAATAACAAAACAATTAACGATTTTGAAAAACTTCTTAAATCTTATGAAAAAAATGAACGATTTGATAAATTTAAAGAATATTTAAAAGAAAACAAAATTAAATTTGAAAAAGGAGATTGGCAAAGTTTTGATTCGAATACTTTTAATCAAACCACAAAAACAACAAAACTTAATTCAAATGATTTACAAAAAGCTATAAAGGAGGGTACAGCTCTTGCTGATTTATCAGAACTTTGGAAATTAAAACTTAAATTCGAGAAACATAAAAAAAAACTCTCCGCAGATGAGTTAGCTAATTATAAAAAAAGTGAATTAGAAGAAAAAGTTGATAGAGATATGAAGGGACTCAACCAAAAAGCTTTTCCAAAAAAAGGAGATTAAACAGAAACTAAATGAAGTTTCAATGAATGTTCAATGAAGATTTAAGATGATTAGAGAGAGTTTTTTCATTTTAAACAATCTTTCTCATCTCATTTACAATTTGATAATAATTTCTCTTTAAAATCTTATGACCTTTAAGATTTTTAGAAAAGTTATTGTATAAACTATTATAGTACCAATACATTTGTTTTGGTGATGCATTAAACCTTTTCCAAAGTTTACGACCCACTCTTTGATAATCATTTACAATGCAAGTTCCATTGTGCAACTTATCGCAAAGTGAGACAAATAGTGAAGATTGAGATTTTGTTTTCATTAATGACAAATATTGTTTTTTTCTCTCCAACCAAGGTGGTTTAGGAATAACTTTTGCATCAGTACATTCATCAACAATTTTTGCAACTTTGTTGCCAAATCTTTTTTTAATTAGTTTAAGTGTTTTTTCTCCGCCCTGGTCTTCGACTGCATCGTGGAGCAAACCTGCAATTGCTTCGTCTGTATTACCACCATTTTCAATCACATTGTTGCTGACAGATACAAGATGAGTAAAATAAGGAATAGTTGTACCTTTTCGATACTGATTAGAATGAAGTGCAAAAGCATAATCAATTGCTTTTTTATACTTTTTTTTATCTATTCCTTTATTCATTTAATATTTTTTCTTTTTTATTGCAGAAATAATACCAAATACCTTTTTCCTTAAACCCAGTTTAATCCAACCCTAAAACAAATTCATCTTTTGAATTGCTTTCTGTTTGGGGTGAATCTGCAATGAAGTTTGCAATGAAGTTCTTAAATAAGTGAGTGTTGGCGTAATATGTATGCGAATGTAACCCAATCAAACCAACGAATTAAGAAGGCCGCTTCGAGTTGCCTTTTTTTTACTTATTTTTGAAATTAATAAACAGGCTTGTGATTCTAAAATTATTCCATCTTTTAAAACCCTCAAATCGTTAGCTTTTAAAGTTTTTCCCGTAGATGTAATATCAGTAATTATTTCAGATGAACCAGTAAATGGATATGTCTCTGTTGCACCCAAGCTGTTAACTAATTTAAATTGAGTTACTCCTTTGGAAAATAAAAAATCTCTAGTTAAATTTGGGTACTTTGTTGCAACTCTCAAACGTTGTTTTTTACTGTCTTTGAATTCGAAAGCAACTTCTTCTAAATCAGCAATAGTTTGAACGTCTATCCATTTATTTGGAATTGCAACTACCAGCTTAGCATTTCCAAAATTATATTTTTTGAATACTGATATTTTTTTTTGAATGTTTACTAAAGATTCTTTTAATAAGTCATATCCGGAAAAACCAACATCTAACGAATTATCACTAAGTCTTTCTATTATTTCCCTAGCGTGTAAATAAATGATTTCTATGTTAGCTTTGTTCTTAATTTTTGCAAAATAGTCTCTTTCGCCTCTTTCTGAAATTAAATTGTATTTATTTTTTCTAAATACCTTTAAAACATCTTTTCTCAATCGACCTTTGCTAGGTACTCCAATTTTAATTTTCATAAGAATTTAAATTAATTGCTGCACCCACCGCTAGAATTTTTCTTTTGGAACCTAAATTCAATAAAAGATTATCATACCTGCCCCCTTGTATGAGGTTTGTATTGGATTGGTCTTTTATATTAAAAACCATACCGGTGTAATATTCTAGTTCTCTTCCAAAGTTTGTTGAAAATATTATTTTATTTTTTCCCAATTGATTTTTAATTGGAAAAAATTCATCTTTAAGATCTATTTTGATTTTATATTTTGAAAAAAAATTATTTAATTTCTTTCTTGCTAGATTTATCAAGCATGAAATTTTCAAATACTCTCTTATTATGGATGCAGTTTTTTTACCTTCAGCAAATTTTCTGGGATCCTTAATTTTATTATTAAACCTATTTAAAATTTCTGAAATTTTTCTTCCTCCAATCATTTGATTTTGGTTTTCTGATTTCATTTTATTATATCTCTTTTTGTCAACTTCAACTACAAGAGGATCGATATCGGAATTAGTCTCAAGTCTTTTTAACAAAGTTTCAAAATATTTTTCACGCCAAAAATGTCTTGAAAGCCTAAGTTTCCATCTTTTTGGCAACTTTAATTTATCTAGCAACAAATTGAACAGCTTTATGTTTCCAATTTCAATTTTTAATTTTGTTTTTTTTATTTTTTGCATCGTTCTTATTGATGTTTGAATAATTTCATTATCATCTTGCTTTATACTTTTTGATCCTATGATTTCGTATCCAATTTGATTTCTGATAATTTTGCCTCCCTTATCCTCTATTTTTCTAAAAGCTTGCCCACTATAAAAAATCCTTTCCTTAGTTTTTGTTTTATTTTTTAAATATCTTAAACAAGAAACTATTGTGAGATCCGGCCTTAAACACATTTCATTTCCATTTGGATCTTGAAATGAGAACATATACTGCCTAAAATTTTCTCCTGATCTCTGAATTATTTGATTGGCGCCAATAACTGCATCCAACTCTATGTATTTATATCCTCTAGACTTTACAACCTTAAGAATATTTTCAGATAATTTTTTTGATTTCATCGACTAAACTTTCAATTTCAATAGATATTTCTTGGCTTGATTTAAGATTTTTTAAAGTTACTTTTCTTGATTTGATTTCGTTCTCTCCGTAAAAAATTACAGCGGGTGATCCCAATTTATCTGCATACTTCATCTGGGTTTTTAAATTTCCATCTCCAGGATAAATTTCTACAGATATTCTCGCTGATCTTAATTGGTTTTGTAATTTTACATATTCTGCAATTGAATTTTTATCAAAAACACAGATCACTACCGGTTTATTTGATTTAAAATTAAATTCCTTTTTCTGCATTAAAGCATAAACAAGTCTATCTATACCAATTGATATTCCAGTTGCAGGAAAGTCTAAATTGCCAAAACTTTTTACAAGATTATCATATCTTCCTCCTCCGCCTATTGAGCCAAATTGGATAATCTGTCCCTTAGAATTTTTTACATCAAAGGTAAGATTAACTTCAAATATAGGTCCAGTGTAATATTCAAGTCCCCGAATAACAGAGGGGTCAAATTTAAAATTAGTGAAGTTGTATGCTTTAAAAATTTTTATAATCTCCAAAATATCTTTGTTTTTGGGAGTAGTCTCTATAATTTTTTCTTCAAGCAATTTAATTTGTTTCTCTGTTAAGTTCGCCCCTTTTGTAAAATCGCCAGATTTATCCATTCTCCCTTTGCTCAAAAGTTTTGCTACCTCTTTCCATCCTAATCTTTCAATTTTATCTAATGCCCGCAATATTGTGGATATTTGTGTAGCCGATTTAATTTTTAATTGATTAAATAATTCTTCTGTGAATTTTCTTGAAGAAATCTTCACAGTATAATCGCTTTTTGTTAAACCGCATTTTTCCAGTATTTCAGAAATCAAAATACATAGTTCAGCATCTGCTTGTAAATTGTTAGTACCAACATAATCTGCATCGAATTGTAAAAATTCTCTATATCTACCAGGTCCTGGTTTTTCATTTCTCCAGACCCTTCCTAATTGATAACGTTTAAAAGGTTTTGGAAGTTCAAGATAGTTTTTTGCAACGTATCTTGCCAGAGGAGCTGTTAGGTCGTATCGAAGTGATAACCATTTTTTTTCATCTTTAAAAGAAAACACTCCTTCATCTGGTCTTTCTTTGTCGGGCAAAAATTTTCCAATACTATCCGCATACTCGAAGCTTGGTGTTTCGAGATATTGAAAACCATATTTAATCATAACTTCTTTAATATTAGAAATTATGAAATCCCGGACTAATAATTCTTGTTCTTGTCTATCTATAAAACCTAAAGGTAATTCCTTAGAAGGTTTTAACTTTTTTTCTTTTACCATTTTTGGTACAGCAGGGTGGATTTGAACCACCGACCCCTAGTTCCACAAACTAGTGCTCTAACCAACTGAGCTACTGCTGCATAACTCCTTTTTTATATTAATTGTTAATAAATTTATATTTTAAAATATGTAATGATTTCGCTAAGCAATAGCTTAGCGTGTGCAAAATGGTGTTTTGCACCTAAAGAAAGGTATTCTTTTTTTCGTTTTTTAATCATGGCTAATAGATATCAAAAAATATTTTTTATGCAACAAAGAATTGTATAGGGAATGAAAATTAGCTTAATATTGATTAACTAATATTCTGTTTCCCTATACAAAAATTTGATTGAAATACTATTAAGAGGTTTTTTGCAGATTAACTGCGGAAGGACCCTTTTCCGTATTCTCAACTTCAAACGTTAATTCATCACCTTCATTTAGATACTTCAAGCCTGCTTCTCTAAGAGCAGAAGAATGAACGAACACGTCTTTTTCTTTGTCTTCTCTTTCAATAAAACCATATCCTTTTGATCCATTGAACCATTTTATTTTTCCTTTTAGACTCATTTTTACTTTTCCTTATTTTAGTTTAACTTTGTTGTTGCTAAACTTACAACAACACCTCCTTTAAATTGATTTAATAAGATATGTCAAGTTAATTGAATTCAAATTTAAAGTATTAAAATGATTTTTAAGATAAATTGCAGTAGTCTGGAACGTAATCAAACCGCTGGCACAAGTCTTTTCAAGGATACAGTTCCGTGAACAGTGCTGCTATAATTGTATCAAACAAGCTAATAAATATTAATAAATCTTATGATCTATAAAATTTTATTAAAGAGAGGAAATATGCTCCTTTTTTTCTTTTTGGTTTCTTGTTTTCTTAGTCGCCTAAATACAGAATTCTATTTAATAGATATTTTTGGGCAATTAAGTTTTCAAATACTTATTGGTGGAATTTTATTATTTTTTATTTTGCTTATCTTAAAAAGATTATTGGCATCTGTGATTTGCATTTTAATCTGTATTTTATTAACAATTGATATTTTATCGTCCTGTAATCAATGTGATGCCTTTTTAGAGGATAAATCACAAATCCATAATAAAATTCGTTTAATGGTATTTAATGTTAACCATAAAAATCAAATTAAAAATTTTGAAATTTTACTTAAACAAATTTTGTTTGAGAAACCAGATATTATTTTGTTTCACGAAGTTTCTCCGCAAGCTCAAGATAAATTAAAATCTTTAGAATCATTTTACCAATACAAAATTGGGCCAAATACTCCCACTAGTCCTTTTGCTAGTATAATTTTAAGTAATTATGCTTTAAAAGAAAATAAGGTAGTTGACCATTTTGCTATAGTAACAAACGTTATAATAGATGGAATGGAATTAAAAATTATAGGATATCATTTATATCCACCATTTAATCAAGCTTTATTTAACTTGGCAATAAATCAAACGAAGTATCTTAAAACCTTAGTTAAAAATATTAATCAAAACCTAATTCTTATGGGAGATTTAAATATGACACCGGCATCCAAAAGATTTACCAATTTTCTTAAAGAAACAAATCTGTATACTTATACGTCATACAAAAATCCAACTTTTACTTGGCCTACATTCCTACCAGGTTATTTCGGTATTCAAGTTGATCATGTACTATTTTCAAAAAATTTTAAGATGATTAGAAAAAAAACAATTGATTATTTTGAATCAGACCACAGACCTTTGATTGTAGATTTGGCATTCTGATTTTTTCAGTATTTCTATAAAGAAAATAAATATGTTGGGTTTAATTTAACAAATCTTTTTAATATTAACTTGTTCATTTTATGATACAATATAATTACTAAAAAATTAATAAAAAGGAGAAGTTATGGGGTTTGTTGAGATTGTAATAATTATAGGTGCTGTGGCTTGGTTATCAGGCATGGTAGAATTTTAATAAATAAAAAATTATAAATTAAATTTTTTTTAGTTTTTCCTAATAAGAGATTAAGGAGTTTGGGAACAGGCTTAAGACACACATTAAAATATGGCCCTGAGTGCGTTGAGAGTATATTCAAAAAATATGGTGTATACTTAACGCAAGATGAAAAAATTATCCTTATACGTATTTCTGGTTTTGTTATTTTATGGAAATGCAATTGCAGAATCCGAAGGTAGAGATTTCAGGCTAAACCAACTTTTTGATCAACTTAAAAAAAGTAATAATGTCTCTAAAGCTCTTGAGATAGAAATGAAGATTTGGAATATTTGGTCTACACACCCAACTCAAGAAAAGTTAACTCAGTCACTAGCAAAGGGTTCAAATTTGATGTCCAAAGGTGAACTAGTGTCAGCTAATAAAATTTTTTCAACAATTGTGGAATCTGAGCCTGATTGGGCTGAAGGATGGAATAAACGTGCAACTGTTTATTACTTAATGGGTAGATATAGAGATTCGTTAAACGATATTGATGAAGTGCTTAAACGTGAAAGTAGACATTTCGGTGCCTTATCTGGGCAGGGCTTAGTGCAGATTAAATTAGAAAACTATGAGGAAGCAATTAAAAGTTATCAAGCTGCTCAAAAAATATATCCCTATATAGTGGCAGCAAAAATCATGATTCCTCAGCTTGAAGAGTTAATTAAAGGTAAAACTATATAAAAAATCTATTTATTAAATGCAAAACTTTATGAAATAACAAATTAAAATTCATAAAAAAAATTAAATATAATTTTTAAATCTTCTTTTTAAACCTAAACTTTTTAATTTATGAATCCATTTAATTTCATCAATAATAATTTTTTTTATTTTTGAATTTTTTGGTTGCCATGCTAATAATTTCTTTGCTTTATCAGAATTGCATATCAACTGTGGAATATCACCTTTTCTTTTATCAACGAATTTTAAGTTAATGTTTTTTTTCATTATATTTTGTATAGAATTTATTATTTGATTATTTGATAAACCTTTGTAGTTACCTATATTAAATATCTCGGATTTTTTTTTATTAATTAAAAATTTTATCGACTTTTCTATTGCAGAAATAATATCTTTAATATGTATATAATCTCTAATACATGTTCCGTCTGACGTTGCATAATCATCGCCATAAATGTAAATCCATTTATTAAACATTGCCTTAAAAACTGCAGTTGGTATTAAATGAGTCTCTGGATTATGAAATTCGCCAATACAAGGTTTATCTATAGCTGAACAAACATTAAAAAATCTTAATATTATAGATTTAATATTTTTATTTTTTTTTATTATTTGTTCACAAATCAATTTATTTTTTGCATAAGTACTTAAAGGTTTTAATTTTGATTTTTCTTTTAAGGGTTTTGAACTTTGTTGATAAACTGCAGCAGTACTTGAAAAAACAATTTTTGTAATATTATTTTTTTTCATGGATTTTAATAGACCGTTTGTTGCAATTACATTGTTTTTATAATATTTTTTTTTGTTTATTGTCTCATCAACCAGGGATTGGGCCGCAAGATGTACTACTATTTCAGGTTTTTCTTTAGCTAAGATTTGATTAAATTTTTTATTATTCAATATATCACATTTATAAATTTTGTTATTAAATGTCGTAAATTTATCAATTCCAATAACTTCAAATTTTTCTTTTAAAAGATAAAACAAACAATTACCAATATATCCATTGGCACCTGTAATAAGTATTTTAGAATTTTTATTCACGAAAAATGTATTTAAGATATAATTTCTTTATTATAAGTCCAGAAAAATTTCAACTACAGAACTTTTTATCTAAATTTAAGCCGATAAATAAATTTTTTACTAATTAAAAATAATATAGATCCAATAAATGACATTAAAAAAATATCTATAATTCCTTTGAACATTATAACAAATAAAAATTCTTCTGAAAAATACCGCACATCATTGATGTGAATAATATTGTCATGAACATTTATATATCCATAAATAAATAAAAATATATATCTAAAAATAATAAGATATATAAAAAAAGTTAACAAATTTATGCTCTTAATATTATAGAGTTTAAATAAAAATGGGAATAATATAATTAAGAATATTTCTCTGTAAAAATAATTTGAAAATACCAGATAACAAATTAATAAAATATAACTGCCTAACAAAAATAACCTGGTTTCTAATGAATAAATATCAATTAAATCCCCTAAATTATTTTTTTTTACAAGTTTATAATAATAAATAGTTAATAAAGAGAATAGAATTAAAAAAATCACAACAAGAAAAATATAATTCCAATGAAATAAATATTTCAATATTTTTGGAATAGTTTTTAATGAAAACAAGAAATGATAACCTGCCTTAAAATCAGTTGTTTCAAAAATTGCCTGATATTTTTCATAATTGAAATATATATAAAGAATTGATAATAAGGAAATACCCAAAATAATAGATATTAACGATAAGAATTTTCTATTTTTATTTTCAAGCATGATATTTATGCCTAAAATAGCTGGATAAAATTTTGTTAAACTTAAAAAAAAAATTGTAATCCAGTTTATAAAATAAAATCTGTTAAAAATAATAAAAATTGCTATTAAAAATACAAAAATATCAAAATTCATTCGTTGTATTAAAAATAGAGTTGGAGGGTTAAAAATTGACAAAAATAAAACTATATATTCAATTTTATTTTTTGGACTAATTAAAAAGGTAATAGAAAACAAAAATAGAGCTATAACAATATAAGGAAGGTAATTTAAGTAAAAAATTTCTAATTTTAAATTAAATGGTAATAATAAAAAAATAGGTCCATAACTTAACTTACGAAAATAATCAGTGTCGTGAAAAACATCAAAACCAAGATAGTTCCATTTTAGCCAATAAATGTTCTCCTTATAATCCCCAAATAATTCTGATCCCCAAATAAAATCATATAAAATTTCTGATTTTAAAAGAATATTAATAATAACAATAAATGAAATTGCTAATAAAAAATTTGATTTATTTTTATTAAAATAATTATTTATATTTTTTTTATTTAAAATATTAATCATTATTTAATATTAGAAATTTTATAATAATTTAATTTTCTAAAACCTCACTTACAATATATCTCGGCCTTTTTTTGTTTCATTAAAAATTCGGCCAATATATTCTCCAAGTAGAGCAAGGACAAAGAAATTTAAAGAATTAAAAAATAATATAATAACCATTAAACTGGTCCATCCAGGAACATTGGATCCTTTAAAAAAACTTAATAAAGCATAAAAAATAAGTACAATTAATAAAAAAATAGAAATTATGCTTGTAATATATGCGAGTTTTATTGGCAAATTAGAAAAACTTAATATGCCATCTATTGTGAAATTTAGCATTTTAAAAAAACTGTATCCAGTTTTACCTTTAGTTCTGTCATTTCGGTGGTAGTTGACTGGCACTTGCTTAAAGCCTGTCCAAGGTACTAAACCACGAATAAAAGGATTTTGTTCTGAAAAATTGATTAAATGATTATAAATTTTTTTGTCCATTAAGCGAAAGTCACCCACGTCTTCCGGAATTTTTGTTGAGGAAAATTTATTAAAGAAGCGATAAAATAAAGAAGCTGTCATTTTTTTAAATCTTGTATCTTGTCTTGAGATTCTTTTTGCAAAAACCGCATTTGCTTTATTTTTTTTCATTTCAATAATCATATCTTCTAAAATTTCAGGAGGATCTTGAAGATCCGCATCAATTATTAAAACAAAATCACTCTTACAGTAAGTTAATCCTGCAATAACTGCATTCTGATGACCAAAATTTCTTGAAAATTTAATTCCAAGAATTTCTTTTTTATTTAATTGTTGTAATTGACTAATTTTATTCCAAGTATTGTCATTAGAACCATCATCTATTAAGATTATTTTATCAAGGTCAAGTTTGTTTTTATTAAAAGTTTTAATTAATCTTTCATAAAGCTCTGTAATATTATCATGTTCATTATAACAAGGAACTACAACTGAAATATTCATAAAATCTATATACTTTAAGCCTTATTATTTGTAAAACAATTAAATTTAACTTGTGAAATATTTTATAATTATAAACTAATTTTGATTAATTGGTTGAGAACTCTGTTGTGAAGATTAACTCTAACTATTTAAGATTTCATAAAATTTTTTTGAAATAGTACGAGTTAAAACATTTATCTTGAAAAACAAACTTGTTTAATTCCAAGTTTTTAAACATTGTTTCAATTTTATTTTTTGAAAAAAAGTTAAAATGTAACTCAAATATTATATATTGTATATTTTTTAGTTGATTTAAATTTTGAATAAAATATTCCTCAATTCCCTCACCGTCAATTATTAAAGAGTTATATTGTTCAAATGTTTTTATTTCATCCGAAGATATATTTTCTATTACTTTTTTTTTTCCTTTGTTTAAATATTTAGAACTACATAAAAAATCTTCATTAATATAAAACTCTTCATTATTTTTTGTTTTTTTTCCCAATATTAGATTTTTCTCATAAATTTGAAATTCGCAATTATTTTTAATTAAATTATCATTTAAATTTTTTATTAATTTTTTATCAATTTCAAAAACTAATATTTTTCTTTTAGATTTTTTATAAGCGAGAACTGCTATAAAACCTAAACCACCTCCAATAATTATACAATTGTTACTACTATCAATATATTTTTCTACTAGCCTCCTATCATTGTATTCATATGTTTTAAATAAAAAACTTGAATAATTTGCTAAGGGTATATTGTCAATATTAAGATTGATTATAATATTTTGGTAATAAAATTTTTTTAAATAATATTTTTGAATATAACCAAAAAATTTATTACTATGAATTAAATAATAGATAGGAAATAAAAAAATTTTTATCAAAATCGGAAAAGGTTTCATTACAATCTATTTAATCTAGGGTGAACTACTATTGTGTGTCCTAAACTTGCCTTCATGTAACCTAAATATATCAGCGTTTCAATATAACTAAACCCCAAAAACGATTGCTCATTGTATCAAAATTACGTCCATTAGTACGTCCGGAAAATTTGATGTAAGATTATTTTTTATAAAACAATTAAATTTAACTTATAAAATACTTGGAAAAAATTTCTTTTAAAAGAATCCCAGTTTGAATTGTTGTATTAATTGTAATTTTTAATTTATCCAAGAACTGCGCGACAAATTAAGGTGGCCAGGGACGGAATCGAACCGCCGACACAAGCCTTTTCAGGGCTCTGCTCTACCAACTGAGCTACCTGGCCGTTAGCTAGTATCTAAAAATAATTCTTCCTTTAGTTAGATCATAAGGGGTGACTTCAACCATTACTTGGTCTCCAGACAAAACTCTAATCCTATTTTTTCTTAATTTTCCAGCGGTATGTGCTAGTACCTCATGATTATTTTCAAGTTTTACTCTGAACATTGCATTGGGTAACAATTCTATAACTTTGCCTTTAAATTCGAGTAAATCTTGTTTTGTCAATACTTTAACCTTTTTTATCCAATCTAACTTCTACAGATTTCAAGGATATAAAAAATCATTAAAACCTGCTAATGTTATAACTTACGATCCAAGTGTTTCAATACTTTTTTTTGAAAAATTTCTAATTTTTAAGTTAAATAATCTCAACATTTTATAGTTTATGTTTCGGAAAATGTTTTACTTCCCAATAATATTCTTGATCATCAACCATTACATCTATTTCTTCAGATTTTAACAACATAATACTATTTCCAGAAAAAATTAAATTTACATCATACTTATTCTCTTGGTTTGTGTTGGCTTTAATTGCTAGTAACTCAAGATTTCTGGTTTTCTGTTTCTGATTTATATTTTTTGCTAAAACGCTTTCTATAAAATTAAATTTCAATACACTTTTAATTCTTTTATAATTTCTAAATATACTTATTTCAATATCTTCCCACATATACCTGCTTAACATCATAATAAATATTTTATTTTCTTTTAAATATACAAGATCCTTAATTTTAACAATTGAGTCTTGACAATAAGCTGAGATAATTTTTAAATCTTCAATATTTTTGCCAATAAGTTTTAATCGATTGATATCTTTTGTCATGTAACTCTTTTTATTTGAGCTCCACAATCAGATAATTTTTTTTCTAAATTTTCATAACCTCTATCTAAATGATAAACTCTATTAATAGTTGTTTTAAATTTAGTTGATAAAGCAGCTAAAACTAATGAAACTGAAGCCCTAAGATCAGTTGCCATCAACTCTGCTCCGTTTAGCATTTTTTTACCCTGTATGATTGCCTGATTACCTTTAATTTTTATCTTGGCACCCATCCTATTTAATTCTGGTATATGCATAAATCGATTTTCAAAAATACTTTCTGTTATTTTGGAAACTCCATTGGCTCCGCACATTAAAACCATAATTTGTGCTTGAAGATCAGTGGGAAAACCTGGATACGGAGAAGTTTTAAGATTGATTTTTTTAATATATCCTGAGTTACGAACTATTATTTCTTTTGTTTTTTCAGTTATTATTACACCCATTTTTTTCATTATTAAAATCTCATTTTTTATTATTTTTGGATCAATATTTGTTATTTTAACCCGACCTCTTGTTATGGCAGCGGCGATCATATATGTTTCAGCTTCAATTCTATCAAACATCACTCTAAAAACTAATGGTTTAAGATTTGTAACACCATTAATTTCAATTTTTCTTTTTTTAAGCCATTTAATTTTGCATCCCATTTTGACTAAAAACCTGCTCAAATCTTTTATTTCAGGTTCACACGCACAGTTATTTAATATGGTTTTACCTTTAGCTAGACAGGCAGCTATCATAGTATTTTCTGTTGCTCCAACAGAAATTTTTGGAAAGGTAATTTTATTTCCAATTAATCCAGATTTAGCTATTGCTTTAATATATCCGTCTTTAATTTGAAAATTAACTCCCATTTTTTTAAGGGCGCCAAGATGAAGGTCCACGGGTCTTGAACCTATTGCACATCCACCTGGTAAAGAAACTTTTGCTTTATTATATCTTGCTAAAAGTGGACCTAAAACTAGAATTCCTGCCCTCATTGTTTTAACTAATTTATAAGGCACAAAAGTATTAAGTTTATTACTATTAAGTATCTCTATTTTTCTTTTTTTTTTTATTAATTTGACTTTTGAACCTAAGAGTAAAAGTAAATCAATCATTGTCTCCACATCTTTAACCAAAGGAGCATTTTGAATTATAATTTTGTTCTTACTAAGTATTGATGCTGCTAAAATAGGCAAAGTTGCATTTTTTGATCCTGAGATTCTAATTGTTCCTTTGAGTTTCTTGCCACCAACAATTACTAATTTTTGCATTAATTAGAGTTTGGGAAGTGTCACTCCTGATTGCTTCATATACTTTCCATTTCTGTCAGCATATGTAATATCGGGCTTTTCATTACCTTTTAGAAAAATAAATTGTGCAACTCCTTCGTTCGCATATATTTTTGCCGGGAGAGGAGTAGTATTAGAAAATTCTAATGTCACATAACCTTCCCAACCAGGTTCTAAAGGTGTAACATTTACAATTATTCCACATCTAGCATAAGTAGATTTTCCTAAACAAATTACTATTACATCGTTTGGTATTTTAAAATATTCGACCGTGCTTGCTAAAAGAAAAGAGTTGGGGGGAATAACACACTCTTTTCCATTTTTAGAAACAAAATTACTTTGTTTAAAATTTTTAGGATCAATTATTTCTGAATTTACATTTGTAAATATTTTAAATTCATTCGAAACACGTGCGTCATACCCAAAAGAAGAAAGACCGTAAGATATCTTGCTTCCTCTTACTTGCTTATCTTCAAAAGGGCTGATCATATTATGATTTTTCGCCATTTCTTTTATCCATTTATCCGATAATACTGTCATTTTTCCTTCTTATAATTTTATTGTATTTTTTTTGAAATTCTTTTCTTTTTTTAAGATTTTTTTTTAAAGCTTTCTCAAGCCTTTGAAAGCAAATCTTGTTTTTCTCCATTTACACTCAAAATTTATTTTTTGCTATCTGGATTAGTTAAATCTTCTAAAGTAATAGGTTTCTGGATATCATGCATTACTGATTCATTTCTTGGCTCTGCCACTATATAAACTTTTCTTTTTGCTTTTCTTGCAGCTAAGCGTGCCTCTCTCTTGGTCTGCTTCAAAACAGCTCTTTCCCCTTTTTTGGATTTATAATCATGATGAATGCCCATAATAACTTTACCATTTTTTTTTATATGTTTACTTTGTTAAAAGTTACTTTTCAAGTTACTATTCGATTGTGGCTATTTTAGCGCTATTATGAATGTTTTTTTTATATGTGTAAACAGAATTAAGCCTACATAGCTCAGTTGGTAGAGCACTTCCATGGTAAGGAAGAGGTCGTGTGTTCGATTCACACTGTGGGCACCACAAACATTTTATTTTTTTTGAATAATGCAAAAAAAGAATCTAAAAATAAAAGAAGTTTTTGCTTTAGCAGTTCAAAATCACCAAAAAAATAATCTTAAAGTTGCTAAAAAACTTTATGAAGAAATACTAAGAATAAATCCCAATCATTTTGAATCAATTTTCTCTTTAGGAGTATTGTTAACAAAAACTAAAAGTTTTGATCAAGCGAAACAATTGCTTCAAACAGCAATCCAAATTAAACCTAATCATGCAAATGCACATAATAATCTTGGGATAGTATTGCAAGAATTAAAAGAGTTTCAAAAAGCAAAAAGTTATTATGAAAAAGCAATTCAAATTGATCCTAATCATATGTCTACACATAATAATCTCGGGTTAGTATTTAAAGAATTAAAAGAATTTCAAAAAGCAAAAAGTTGCTATGAAAAAGCAATTCAAATTGATCCTAATTTTATAATTGCACATAATAATCTTGGGGCTGTATTTCATGAATTAAGAGATTATAAAAAAGCAATAAGTTGTTATCAAAAGGTAATTGAAATACAACCAAACCATGCTAATGCTCATGATAATCTTGGAATATTATTTCAAGAATTGAGAGAATTTCAAAAAGCAAAAATTTTTCATCAAAAAGCAATTCAAATTGAACCTAATCATGTAAGTGCTCATAACAATCTTGGATTAACTTTTAAAGAATTAAAAGAGTTTCAAAAAGCAATTCGATCTTATCAGCAAGCAATTTTAATAAATCCTAATTATACAAATTCTATAAATAATCTTGCTATTTTATTAAAAGAGTCTCAATTTAATAATGTAACAAGAACAAACAGTAATAATCTAAAAAAATTATTTTTACTTTTATTTAGAAGAAATGATATTAATCATAAAGATATTTTTCATAATGCTAAAATATTTCTATTTATTGATGAAATTAAAAAAGAGATAGATACATTTTTTAATTCAAATTCTTTATTAATAAAAGAGAAAATAATCCAAAAATTATTTAAAGAAGAACTTTTTCTCTTGATGCTCCAAAAATCATTAATTTTTGATCGTCTTTTAGAAAAAATACTGACTAAACTCAGATATGAGATATTATTTATTTTTTTAAAATCAAATAATAATATTCTAAAAGAAAACTTTGAATTTATCATTTCTCTTTCTGAACAATGTTTCCTTAATGAATATGTTTTTTCTCAGTCAAAAAAGGAAATTGATTATATAAATCAATTAAAGACCTCTTTTAAAAAAAATAAGAATATTAACGAATTAGAAATAGCTATTTTAGGATGTTATGAGCCATTATTTTTTAATCTTGAATTAATAAATAAATTATCAAATTATAGATCCGAAAATATTTTATTTAATGATTTAATTAATTTGCAAATAAAAGAACCTTTGAAAGAGAAAGAATTGTTAAATTCTATAAAGTCGCTTAAAAAAATTTCTAACAATGTTTCTATAAAAGTTAGAAAACAATATGAAGAAAACCCCTATCCTAGATGGAGATATACTTATACAAATATACCTACGAAATTTTTGTCTCAATTAAATTATCAAATAAAACCAAACAAAATTGAAACTAATAATAAATTTGATAATCCTAAAGTATTAATAGCTGGGTGTGGCTCTGGTAGTCATATTTTTAGTACAAAAAATTACTTAAATGCAAATATACTTGCAGTTGATTTGAGCCTAAAAAGTCTCGCATACGCTAAAAGAAAAACTAAAGAGTTAAATTTTAAAAATATAGAATTTTTACATGCAGATATTTTACAATTAAAGAAATTAAATAAAAAATTTGATGTAATAGAATCGATAGGTGTTATTCATCATATGAAAGATCCAATTAAAGGATTAAAAACACTGTTAGATTTATTAGAACCTCATGGTTTATTGAAATTAGGTTTATATAGTAAAGAATCAAGACAAGATATAATTAGAGCAAGAAAATTTATTAAAAAAAATAAATTTAAAAATACAATTAAAGATATTAGAAATTGCAGACAAGCAATTATCGCTAAAAAAAATGATCAATTACTTCAAAAAATCCCCGACGGACCAGATTTTTATTCTACATCATCAGCAAGAGATTTACTTTTCCATGTACAAGAACATCGTTTTACATTACAAAAAATCTCTAAGATATTACTAAATTTAAACTTGGAATTTTTAGGTTTTGATGATTCATTAATAAAAAACAAATTTTTAGAAGTTTTTCCCAAAGATAAAAGTGATATATTTTTAAATAATTGGAATAAATTTGAAACAAATAATCCAGACATTTTTATAGGAATGTATAAATTTTGGGTAAGAAAGATAAAATTAAAAAAAAAAGAAAAAAAATTTTTATTTAAAAGAAAAGATAAATGGTTATGAAGAAAGTTCTAGTTACTTTTTTTCTATGTTTATTATTTTGTAACATAGCGCAGGCAAAAGAGTGCAAAGGAAGTCCTTTTGAAGAAAAAAAAAACACTTTAACTTTTCTTAACATTATCTTTAAATGGAAAGACTGCCACGGTACTTTGACCTATAAAGATGGTTCTAAATATGTGGGTGAGTTTAAGTGGGGAAAATTTTCAGGAAAGGGGACTTTCACGTGGCTAGATGGAGTAAAATACGTTGGAGAATTTAAAGCTGGAAAACGGCATGGACAAGGAACTTACTTGTGGGAAGATGGAACAATCGATAATGGTATCTGGAAAAAAGATAAATTAGTTAAACGTAATAAAATAGAAATTTCAATTGATAAAAAAGAATCTAAGAAAAAAGAAGCTAAGCTAGTTAAGAAAAAACTAACCCAAACACAAAGTTCATCGTCCGAATGCAAAGGAAGCCCTCTCGAAGAAAAAAAACTTGTTTTAAAACTTCGTAAGGTTGTTGTTGAATGGAGAGATTGTCACGGTACTTTAATTTATAAAAATGGCTCAAAATTCGTTGGTGAGTTTAAGGATGGAAAATTTTCAGGACAAGGTACTCTTACTTATAAAGATGGCGCAATATATTTTGGCGAATTTATCAAAGGTAAATCTAACGGACAAGGAACTCATACAAGTGCAGGTGGAGAACAATACGTTGGGGAATGGCAAAATGGTAATAAACATGGACAAGGAACTATTACACGAACAGATGGAGGAAAATATGTTGGGAAATGGAAAAATAATAAAAAACATGGACAAGGAATTTTTACTAGCCAACTTGACGAAAAATATGAAGGGGAATTTTCACAAGACATATACAACGGACAAGGCACATACACGTTTCGTGATGGAAGACAGCACACTGGAAAATGGTTAAATGGTCAACTTGATGGGGAAGTGAATATTTCTTTGAAAGAAGGAGGTAGATACGTTGGATTATATAAAAATGGAGAGAGAAACGGTCAGGGATCTTGGATACGCGCTGACGAAACACGTGAAGAAGGTATCTGGGAAAAAGGTGTACTGATAATAAAGAATGGGCAAGCATCTCACACCTATGAAGATGGAGGAACATATGTTGGACAATGGAAAGATGATTTAAGACATGGACAAGGATCTTTCACTAATCCTCTTGGTGAAAAATTTGAAGGAGAATTTGTACAAGACATATACAATGGACACGGAACCTTCACATGGTCTGATGGTAAAAAATACGTTGGAGAATGGAAAAATAATAAAAAACATGGGCAAGGAACCTTCATATGGCCTGATGGTAAAAAATACGTTGGAGAATATAAAAATGATGAATTTAACGGACAAGGAACATTTATATTTCCGGAAGGCGCGCATTCTGTTGAAGAATTAAAAGACGGGGAGTATCACGGAGAAGGAATGAAAACAATGTCATTTGGTACATACATTGGAAAATTTAAAGATGGTAAATACCATGGACGAGGAACTTTAACTTTACCTGACGGAAGAGTGTTAAAAGGTTCCTGGAAAAGAAATTACCTAAAATAACAATAGATTTCTAAAAAATTAATTTTTAATCAACATATAAAAATGGATATTAAAAAGAATTTTGATACAGCTTTTAAAGATCATCAAAAGGGTGATCTTGATAATGCAGTAACTCTATATAAAAAAATTTTAGATATGTATCCATATCATATACCTTCTCTTATCAATCTTAGTTTAGTGTTTGAACAAAAAAAAAATTTTGATGAGTCAATTAAATACTATAAAAAAGTAATAACTAAAAATTCTAATCATGTTATTGCAAATTTTAACCTTGCATCAATACATAATAATTTTGGCGAATATGAAGAAGCAATAAAGTTATTTGAAAAAGTTATTAAAATTGATCCAAATTTTATTTTGGCACAAAAAAATCTAGGAATGATATATATGAAGAATTTTGATTGGGAAAAATCTGAAAAAATTTTTTTTGAAGTTTTAAAAAAAAATAAAAATCTAACTGAGATACAATATATATTATTTTTTATCTCAAAAATTAAAAAAATAATTAAACTTGAAAAAAAGAATAATTTCATGCAGGTAATACAGGAGTCAGAAAAGTTAATTTCTATCGATCCAATAAAAATTGAACCGTATCTTTATTGTTTAAAATCTCTAATTAAATTAAAAAAAATTAAAACTATAAAACATATTTTTAAAATAATAAAAATATTAGGAGCAAATTGTATTGTAGAAAAATTTTTTAAAAAGGAAAATATTAACCTAAAATTTTTAAAAACAAATGGATGAAATAAAAAAAAAATATTTAAGATTATTAAATCCTGGAATGGGAACAGAAAATGTTGGTCCACTAATATATAATTTAATACAAATTATAAGACCCGAAAAAGTTTTGGAAGTAGGCTTGGGCTATTCTACTGCATTAATTGCTGAAGGATTATCCAAATCAAAGATAAACTTTGAGAAAGAACGTAAAAGTTTATTAAATTTTTACAGTCATAAGAAATATATAAATAAAGATGAAATGTCTTATATTAAAAATTTAAATCCTGAATATTATTTAAAGCCATACAAGCCCATTCATATATGTATAGATAATTTTTCGATAGAAAACTCAAATGCTAAATTAGTTTTGGATGAATTAAAAAAAAATGACCTTTTAGAACAAATTTTTTTAATTAAATCTGATTTTCGAAAAAAATCAAAAGAAATTCAAAATAAGTTTGGAAAAATTAACTTTATTTGGTTCGATTGTGGTGGACCTTTAGAATATCAAGATTTTATCAATGAATATTGGACCATAGTAGAAAATGATGGATATTTACTTTTTCATTTTACTTTTTCTTATACATTTAAAATTTCTGACTTTGAGAAAAATTCCAAATATAAAATGAGTAAAATGATTAAAAATGAAAATTACAGTTTTATTTACGAAAAAATTAAAAATGATTTATATTTATTTTTAAACAAAAAAAAAATGAAATATGAGGTAATATCAATAGTAGAACCCCATAAGCAAAAACAATCAAGTATTACGATAGTTAAAAAATTACCTTAAAGCAGAAGATGGATATTAGTAGAGATTTTAATATAGCTTTTAAAGATCATCAAAGAGGTGATGTTGATAATGCAGAAATATTATATAAAAAAATATTAAAATTAGAGCCTAACCATTTAAAGACTAATTTCTTTCTTGGAACTTTATTTATTCAAAGAAAAGACTTTTTTTCCGCAAAAAAAAAATTTTTAAAGGTAATTTTAATTAATCCAAATCATTTCTATGCATATAATTATCTTGGTATAATTTATAAAGAGTTAAAAATTTTTAAAAAAGCTAAAAAATATTTCGATAAAGCTATTAGCCTGAATAAAGATTATGCCGATGCATATTATAATCTTGGCTTACTTTTTAAAGATTTTGAAGATTATAAAAATGCAAAAAAGTATTATCAAAAAACAATTCAGCTAAATCCAAATCATATAAATGTTTATAATAACCTTGGACTCATATTTAGTATCTTTGGAAAAAACAAGGAGGCAATTAATCTTTTTAAAAAAGCTATAGAGGTAAATCCTAAAAATGCATTTGCTTACAATAATATTGGAAATAGATATAAAGAATTAGGTGAATACAAAAAGTCCATTGAAGCATATAAAAAGGCAATTGAAATTAATCAAAATATTCAGCAAGTTTATGAAAATCTTGGAATTGTGTTTAAAATTAAAAAAGACTTTAAAAAAGCTATTGAATATTTTAAAAAATCAAACTCTGAAAACTCTAAAGCACAATTATTGGAATGCATTTATTTTCAGCATGGTTTAAAAAAGTATAGAGAAAAACTTGAAATTTATATTAAAAAAGATTTTCTGAATAGAAGGGTTGCGACTATATCTTCATACGTATCTGCTACAAAGTCTTTAAAAAATATATATCCATTTTGTAAAAATCCAATTGAATATTTTTATAAAACTAATATTGAAAATGATCTCATTAATAAAAGTAAATTTCAAAAAGATTTGTTAAATTATCTCGAAAAAATTGACTCTATTTGGGAACCTTCCTCAAAAACAACAAAAAAAGGCTTTCAGACAACGGGAAACTTATTTGAAAAAGATAAATTTGAAATTAAATGTTTGATAAAAATTATTGAAAAAACAATTATTCTTTATAAAAAAATATTTAGTAATTCTGACGATTTAATAATAAAAAAATGGCCAAGTAAATCAACCTTGAATGCTTGGTATGTAAAATTAATTCAACAAGGTTATCAAAATTCACATATTCATCCTGATGGATGGATTAGTGGTGTATTTTATTTAAAAGTTCCAAAATTTACTAATGGGCAAGATGGATCAATAAAACTAACACTTGATGGTTACGATTATCCTGTAGATAAAAAACTCCCAAGCCTAGTACATTCTCCAAAAGACTTTGATCTAATATTATTTCCCTCTTCTCTTTTTCACGAAACCATTCCATTTAAATCAAAAGAGACAAGACATGTTATAGCTTTTGACTTAGTTCCATTTTAATTTAATGGATGCTTTTTAATCATAATTATCTTTTCCCATATATCATAACCATATCAACCTTTTCTGTGCAGAAATAATGTAACCATGTTCCAATATAAGTATAGGCAGCAAATACAAACATTGCTTTTGACCCTGCGGAAATAGCAAAACCAAAAAATACGGCAATGGCAAAAGTATACATTGCGTTAGAGGTCCATTTAAAAATTCCTCTTCTTTCAAAAGGTTTATTCTTATAACTTGGATCAAAATGATCGATCCCAGTTGCTCGCATAAAGCCAAAATATTTTTTTATAGAGTATAATGTATAAATGAATGGGATAAAAATTAACACGGATACACCCCATGCTATCCATCCTGGAGTAAACCAAGAACCATAATCAGCAAAACATAATCCTATAGAAAATAATCTTGGAATCGCAATTATGAAAAAAATTACAGCGTAAGCTTTAAACCCTATTGTTCTGCTAATAGTCTTCCAACATAATTCTGACCTCCAACATAACCAAACGTAAACCTGATGAACCAGTGGAGTGCTCATGGAAAACATGAACCAACTTTTTGCACTAATTCCAAGAAATGCGTTTGAAGTATTTTCAAAATCAACAATTTGACTGCCTAGGTAAAATAAAAATATCAAACCTCCTATATGCCAAATTTGGTTTTTAAAGAAAAAATTTAATTTATTATCGATCATAAAATCAAAAACACGTATAGAGATAATTTTTTCATTTATTTAAGGAAATTATTTTATTGTATAATTCATCATTAATACTAATTTCATTATTAATATTTTTTTTGTAGTTATTAATTCTTTTGCTTCCAGGAACTCTTGCATTTTCTTGACTCTTTATTGATTGTATTATTTTTTCAATTTTCTCCTCAAAACTATTTGAGAATTTTTCAGGATTTATAGCAATAAAAAATTGTCCTGTTCCAGGAGGTCCTCCTTGATCATTTGCAAAAGAACTTGCTTCGATACCTAAATTAGATCCGGTCAAACAGGCTGACATAATTTCAACAAATAAACCTATTCCAAAACCTTTGTAAGCTCCGGCTGGAGCCATAGTACCTTTCAGTGCAATTTTTGCATCTGTTGTAGATTTTCCATCTGGACCAAAAGCCCAATTTTCAGGAATTTTTTCACCTGATTTTGCTCTAATTAATATTTCGCTTTTTGCAACAACACTTGCTGACTGGTCAATTACTATTTTTATATCTCCTTTGTTATAAATCGCAATTGAAATAGGATTTGTTCCTACAACTGGTTTAATACCTCCAAGAGGAGCAATGGAGGCAGGGGCATTGGTAAATCCGATTGCTAGTAATTTTTTTTTAGCGATATTTTTAGTATGATAGCCAAGAACACCACAGTTATAAGAATTTGTTATAGCTAGTGAACTAATCCCATTTTCTTTTGTTGAAGGAACAAGTTTTTCCATGCCTAAAGATATCGCTCTATGTGCAAATCCATTGTCAGCATTAACTTTAAATGAAACATTTGAAATAGTATTTAATACAGGATGAGCAAATCCTTTAACTTTTCCACACTTTAAATGTAAACAATAAATTGGAAGATAGTGAAAACCATGACTTTTAATTCCTTGATTTTCAGCATCAATAATTCCAAGTGCTAAAGGTAACGCGTTTTCTTTTGATGCACCATTTTTTTGCAACGTGTTAAACGCAAGTTCAAGGGCTTGGTTTTGGGATAGGTTTTTCATTTCTTCTTTCGAGTTTCTTTCGTATGGTACTAACAATTTACAAGCAGATGCTGAACTATGTATTTTGATTTCTGAAATACTGGAAAAATGCGGTTTAACAAAAAGCGATTATACTGTGAAGATTTCTTCAAGAAAATTCACAGAAGAATTATTTAATCAATTAAAAATTAAATCGGCTACACAAATATCCACAATATTGCGGGCATTAGATAAAATTGAAAGATTAGGATGGAAAGAGGTAGCAAAACTTTTGAGCAAAGGGAGAATGGATAAATCTGGCGATTTTACAAAAGGGGCGAACTTAACAGAGAAACAAATTAAATTGCTTGAAGAAAAAATTATAGAGACTACTCCCAAAAACAAAGATATTTTGGAGATTATAAAAATTTTTAAAGCATACAACTTCACTAATTTTAAATTTGACCCCTCTGTTATTCGGGGACTTGAATATTACACTGGACCTATATTTGAAGTTAATCTTACCTTTGATGTAAAAAATTCTAAGGGACAGATTATCCAATTTGGCTCAATAGGCGGAGGAGGAAGATATGATAATCTTGTAAAAAGTTTTGGCAATTTAGACTTTCCTGCAACTGGAATATCAATTGGTATAGATAGACTTGTTTATGCTTTAATGCAGAAAAAGGAATTTAATTTTAAATCAAATAAACCGGTAGTGATCTGTGTTTTTGATAAAAATTCAATTGCAGAATATGTAAAATTACAAAACCAATTAAGATCAGCGAGAATATCTGTAGAAATTTATCCTGGAGATGGAAATTTAAAAACCCAGATGAAGTATGCAGATAAATTGGGATCACCCGCTGTAATTTTTTACGGAGAGAACGAAATCAAATCAAGAAAAGTAACTTTAAAAAATCTTAAATCAAGCCAAGAAATATCTATTGAAATTGAAAGTTTAGTCGATGAAATCAAAAAAATTATCTGAAAATATTCTTAAGGTTGTAAAGTCTAGAGGATATAAATACATAGAGTTGGATGCAGTTATTGGCGCCAATCAAATAATTCAGAGATCAGGAGAAAATTTTAGGCAGTATATGTTCTCATTTCAAGATCCAAATGGAAATGAAATGTGTTTAAGGCCGGATCTCACAATAGTTTCTTGTTTAAGATATTTAAAAAATAAAACAAAAACTAAGGAAAGGATTTTTTATAGTGGGCAAGCTTTTAGAAAAATAGAGGATAAGGGAGGCAAAATTATCAGAAATCAAATTGGATACGAAATCATAGGATCAAAAAGTATAAAGCAAGATGATAATGAAATTATTCAAACATCAATAAGAACGATGCAAAAAATAAAAAAAACAAAATTAAAAATTGAAATTGGAAACATAAAGCTGTTCAATTTGTTGCTAGATAAATTAAAGTTGCCAAAAAGATGGAAACTTAGGCTTTCAAGACATTTTTGGCGTGAAAAATATTTTGAAACTTTGTTAAAAAGACTTGAGACTAATTCCGATATCGATCCTCTTGTAGTTGAAGTTGACAAAAAGAGATATAATAAAATGAAATCAGAAAACCAAAATCAAATGATTGGAGGAAGAAAAATTTCAGAAATTTTAAATAGGTTTAATAATAAAATTAAGGATCCCAGAAAATTTGCTGAAGGTAAAAAAACTGCATCCATAATAAGAGAGTATTTGAAAATTTCATGCTTGATAAATCTAGCAAGAAAGAAATTAAATAATTTTTTTTCAAAATATAAAATCAAAATAGATCTTAAAGATGAATTTTTTCCAATTAAAAATCAATTGGGAAAAAATAAAATAATATTTTCAACAAACTTTGGAAGAGAACTAGAATATTACACCGGTATGGTTTTTAATATAAAAGACCAATCCAATACAAACCTCATACAAGGGGGCAGGTATGATAATCTTTTATTGAATTTAGGTTCCAAAAGAAAAATTCTAGCGGTGGGTGCAGCAATTAATTTAAATTCTTATGAAAATTAAAATTGGAGTACCTAGCAAAGGTCGATTGAGAAAAGATGTTTTAAAGGTATTTAGAAAAAATAAATACAATTTAATTTCAGAAAGAGGCGAAAGAGACTATTTTGCAAAAATTAAGAACAAAGCTAACATAGAAATCATTTATTTACACGCTAGGGAAATAATAGAAAGACTTAGTGATAATTCGTTAGATGTTGGTTTTTCCGGATATGACTTATTAAAAGAATCTTTAGTAAACATTCAAAAAAAAATATCAGTATTCAAAAAATATAATTTTGGAAATGCTAAGCTGGTAGTTGCAATTCCAAATAAATGGATAGACGTTCAAACTATTGCTGATTTAGAAGAAGTTGCTTTCGAATTCAAAGACAGTAAAAAACAACGTTTGAGAGTTGCAACAAAGTACCCAAATTTAACTAGAGATTTTTTATTTTCCAAAGGAGTAACTCAATTTAAATTAGTTAACAGCTTGGGTGCAACAGAGACATATCCATTTACTGGTTCATCTGAAATAATTACTGATATTACATCTACGGGAAAAACTTTAAAAGCTAACGATTTGAGGGTTTTAAAAGATGGAATAATTTTAGAATCACAAGCCTGTTTATTAATTTCAAAAATAAGTAAAAAAAAGGCAACTCGAAGCGGCCTTCTTAATTCGTTGGTTTGATTGGGTTACATTCGCATACATATTACGCCAACACTCACTTATTTAAGAACTTCATTGCAAACTTCATTGCAGATTCACCCCAAACAGAAAGCAATTCAAAAGATGAATTTGTTTTAGGGTTGGATTAAACTGGGTTTAAGGAAAAAGGTATTTGGTATTATTTCTGCAATAAAAAAGAAAAAATATTAAATGAATAAAGGAATAGATAAAAAAAAGTATAAAAAAGCAATTGATTATGCTTTTGCACTTCATTCTAATCAGTATCGAAAAGGTACAACTATTCCTTATTTTACTCATCTTGTATCTGTCAGCAACAATGTGATTGAAAATGGTGGTAATACAGACGAAGCAATTGCAGGTTTGCTCCACGATGCAGTCGAAGACCAGGGCGGAGAAAAAACACTTAAACTAATTAAAAAAAGATTTGGCAACAAAGTTGCAAAAATTGTTGATGAATGTACTGATGCAAAAGTTATTCCTAAACCACCTTGGTTGGAGAGAAAAAAACAATATTTGTCATTAATGAAAACAAAATCTCAATCTTCACTATTTGTCTCACTTTGCGATAAGTTGCACAATGGAACTTGCATTGTAAATGATTATCAAAGAGTGGGTCGTAAACTTTGGAAAAGGTTTAATGCATCACCAAAACAAATGTATTGGTACTATAATAGTTTATACAATAACTTTTCTAAAAATCTTAAAGGTCATAAGATTTTAAAGAGAAATTATTATCAAATTGTAAATGAGATGAGAAAGATTGTTTAAAATGAAAAAACTCTCTCTAATCATCTTAAATCTTCATTGAACATTCATTGAAACTTCATTTAGTTTCTGTTTAATCTCCTTTTTTTGGAAAAGCTTTTTGGTTGAGTCCCTTCATATCTCTATCAACTTTTTCTTCTAATTCACTTTTTTTATAATTAGCTAACTCATCTGCGGAGAGTTTTTTTTTATGTTTCTCGAATTTAAGTTTTAATTTCCAAAGTTCTGATAAATCAGCAAGAGCTGTACCCTCCTTTATAGCTTTTTGTAAATCATTTGAATTAAGTTTTGTTGTTTTTGTGGTTTGATTAAAAGTATTCGAATCAAAACTTTGCCAATCTCCTTTTTCAAATTTAATTTTGTTTTCTTTTAAATATTCTTTAAATTTATCAAATCGTTCATTTTTTTCATAAGATTTAAGAAGTTTTTCAAAATCGTTAATTGTTTTGTTATTTAGATTTTTTTTATCAATATCTATCCAGACTTCAGATTCATTTTCGCCAAGAATCGAGATGGATTTATCTTTAATATAAATTATTTCGTGGTACTGAATTTTGTCGTTTTCTTCCCTTAATGTATCTGACCATTCTATATGTTGGTTTTTTCCTTCATCAATTAGAATGTAATCTTTTTTTTCATTCATTTTATGAAAAATTATATTCTAATGCACTCTCCCTTTCACTCTCCTTTTTATCCTTTATATTAAATTAATATTGATTTTATTTGCTTTAAATGGTCGGGGCGACAGGATTTGAACCTCTCTAACCGTCTTAAAACTTCATTGAACATTCATTGCAAACTTCATTGCAGATTTTTACGACAGGCAAAAAAAAACCCCAGTAAAAACTGGGGTTTTTGAATTTTGTTTTGAGTAAGAATGATTACATACCCATACCTAGTTAAATAAACCTCAGATTTATTGTCTTTTCTGAAAATTGTTCATCGTTGTTCATCTACAACAGGGTCGAATTCGGAAGCAATTCGGAAGATGAATTAGTTTTAGGGTTGGATTAAACTGACTTTAATGAAAAAACTATCTCTATACGTCTTTCTGGTTTTATTTTTTATTTATAAGAGTTCTGCATTTCCAGATAACTTTCAATACAACTACGTACCAAATAATCCACCTATACCTGATAACGTAACTTATCGAGGTCTGAATATAGATCAGTGGAAAACCATTAATAAGATAGGTGATCCACTTAATTGTCAGAAACAAATTTATGATTTGCAACAGATAAAAGATTTTCATGTAGTTACTCCTGAGAATTGTAAAGATAATCCATTTTGCATTAATCATGCATTGGTTGATAATAAATATGTTTTATTATCTAAGGGTGTATATGTTTTAGAGTTTCCGATACTTTTAAGCGGGCACAAATTTAATGATAAAATTTTAATTGGTGATCAAAAAGGAGAGGTCATAATAGATGCAAAAAATGTATTAAAAGCAATTGTTTTGAATGGTGGTTCAACCGTTGCAAACTTAACAATAAAAAATGCGCTTCATATTGGAATAGATTTTTTTAAATTACAAAATTTAATATACAGAGTAGTTGTGATGAATACCGGAGTATTGGATTCATCACCTTATAAGAACATATATGGTCACGGTTTCGAACAAATAAAATCTACAGGTGAGAATTGTCTTGTTAGCGTTGAATCATTTAATGGTTATAATAAAGATGGACCTAGTAGTGTCACTAGAAATGGAGGTAATGCTGATGGTTTTACTGCAAAATTTGGAGCACATAACATAACTTTTATTGATGCCCACGCCCATCATAATTCTGATGATGGTTTTGATTTTTGGAAAGGTGGCAAAAAATCTGAATTTCCCTCCATAAGGGTTTTCTACAGTTCAGCAAATTTTAATGGAAAACATCCTACAAAACGCGATGGTGATGGCAACGGATATAAGTTTGGTAGTGCTAATTACTTGCAAAAACACAAAGGGAAAGATAAGGGTGCACGCTTAATTTATGGTTCAGTTGCCTGTGGTAATAAAGATAAAGGTTTTATGAGAAATCGTTCACGAACAAAGATTATAGCACTTGGTAATGACTCCAAAAGAAATAGAAAAAGTTATGTCAAAGTTTCCAACAAAAAAGTCAAAGATGATAAAAATTTACTTCGATGCTCTATGTTTTTAAATTAGTAATGAAAAAACTATCTCTACACGTCTTTCTGGTTTTGATGCTTTCATTTAACATTAATGCTTCTGCATGGGAAAAGGTACCTGTTCCAGACTATATAGATAAAAAGAAAAGATCTCTTTGGAACTTTTATGATGATTTTGAAAAATCAAGTTTAAGTAAATATGAAATTTTTGAAAAAAAAGGTGGAAAAAAACCATTCATATTTAAAAAAGACCCTAATGGGAATGGTTATTTAGAAATAACTGTAAAACATAAATTAAATAGATTACCTGTAAAACGTGGTTTTACAGAAAGAGCTGAATTGTCTCCTCTAAGAAAAAGAGTTAAGGGTAAAGAGATTTGGTATGGATTTAGAATGAGGTTTCCCAAAGATTTTGTTCATATAAATGATAGAGTAATGTTTAGTCAGTTTAAGCATGGGTTTCAAAATATAAAAAAAAGTCCTTTATTTGCAATTCGTTTATACAGTAATGGAGAAATTTTAGACTTAGGTGGAGATACAGGAGGTATTGCTACTAAATCGTACAATTTTGAGGAATGGTACAAGCATACAATTGGAATTAAATATTTAAAAGATAAAGAAGACAATTGGAAATTGATGTCAACGAAAAATAGAGAAGATGATTGGAAATATCTATGGAAATGTGATGTGTCTGAAAATAACTCAGCTGAACCACCTGAATATTGTAATGAAGTTACAAATCTAACCAAACCATTCAAATCCACTCCTCTTGGAGAATGGACTACATACAAGATAGGAATTCATAATTCTAAAAAAGAAGATGGATTTGTAAAAGTTTATAAAGATGACCAGTTAATCATGGATTACAAAGGTATTACTTACGGTAAATGGAAAGGAACATATAAAGGTACAGGTATAAGAATAGGACTTTATAGAGACTCTGATCCATATGGAAATGGTTATCCTCCACAGTCTGTTCACTATGATGATTTTATAGTTGTCTCTGATAAAAAAACTTTAGATCAGTATTTGAAATAAAAAAAACCCCCGAAACTTTCGTTCCGAGGGTTCTAATTTTGTTTAGTATATGTTTTTAGAGTGTTCTCACAATGGAACGGTTTTACATTCGCATTCATTTAACGTCAGTACTCACTTATTTAACTTCTTCACTGCAAACTTCACTGCAGAATCAGACGAAACGAGAAGGGTACGAGAAGGATGACTATAATAACCTTATTATTTCTTTACTTGTTAGAACAGTGGCAAATTCATCTTTTAGACTTGCTAAAGAAATTTGATGTATTTGTTCGGCATCATATTTTTCTCCATTGATACCCACTTTATCAAATGTTGCCGTGGCATCTGAGATTAAATATGTATTGTAACCATAGTTGCCTGCCATTCGTGTAGTTGTTGAGACACAATGGTCAGTTGTTAAACCTGTTATAACCAAAGTTTTACATTGCTCATTGTCCAATGTTTCTTTTAGATTTGTCCCAATAAAAGCACTATTAACATTTTTGGTAATTACTATTTCATTATCCATTGGAGTTGTTTGATCACTAAATTCAAAACCTGGATTTGATTTATATAATGGACTATTTGGATTCAAGGAACTATGCTTGATATGAATAATTTTGAGTTTTAATTCTCTCCATTTTTTTATTAAATTACCACAGACATTTTCAGCATTTTTATTATTTCTATTTCCACCCCAATAGTTCTCATCTAAAAATCCTTTCTGGCAATCTACGACTAACAATATAGGATTTAATTCTTTTATTTTATTCATTAAAAATACTAATAGCACAAAAAAACCCCCGAAACTTTCGTTCCGAGGGTTCTAATTTTGTTTAGTGTATGTATTTAGAATGTTCTGGTTGGGGAACCGTATTACATTCCCATGCCACCCATTCCTCCAGGGGACATATCACCAGCAGCTCCAGATTTTTCACTTTTTTTTCTTTCATGAGGGTCCAGTATAGCCTTTCTTAATCTACAAGATTTTGGAGTAATTTCTAAAGCTTCATCACTATTAAGTATACTCAGTTGCTCAGCAATTGACATCTTACGTACTGGCGTCAGCACGACGTTTTCATCAGTTCCTTGAGTTCTCATGTTTGTAAGCTTTTTACCTTTCATAACATTAATGATCATATCACCAGGTTTTGGAGCTAGCCCGACAATCATTCCAGCATAAACAGAGTCATTATGAGTAACAAACATTTCACCTCTCGCCTGTAAATTATATATTGCAAAAGCAACAGCTTTACCCTTTTCCATTGAAATTAATGCACCATTTCTTCTGCCTTCCATCTCACCTTCAAATTTTCCATAAGAATGAAATATTCTATTAATCACACCGTTACCTTTTGTTAATGTTAGAAATTTACTTGTGTAACCCATCAAACCTCTAGTAGGTGCATGAAATATTAATCTTTTCTTGTCTTTTCCTGTATCTTTAAGGTCAATTAATTTACCTTTTCTTCTATGCATTGAGTCGATTACTTTTGAAGAATATTCTTCGTCTAAATCCATAGTAATTTCTTCAATTGGCTCTAATCTATTTCCATTATCATCTTTTTTAAATAAAACTTTAAGTGGACTTACGGTCATTTCAAAACCTTCACGTCTCATTTGTGTTAGTAAAATTTCAAGCATCAGTTCTCCTCTTCCACTTATTTCAAATGAATCTTTACCTGTGTGTTCTGAAAAAGTAATTCCAACATTATTTTGTGCTTCAAGTGTCAATCTATCTCTAATTTGTGTACTTGTTAATTTTTTACCTTCTATGCCTGCAAGAGGGGAACTATTAACAGTTATTGTAATTGACATTGTTGGAGGATCTATAGGAGTTGCTGCTATTGGTTCATTAACATCAAGATCACAAATAGTATCTGCGACGTTTGCCTTTTCTAATCCAGCTATTACCACAATATCTCCAGCCTCACCTACATCAATAGGAACCTTTTTTGTTCCCTCGTACCTAAAGATTTTAGTTAGTCTACCTTCGTCTACTTTTGCCCTTTGAAGATTTATAGCTTTAATTTGTTGATTAGCTTTTGCAGTTCCTTGAGATATTCTTCCAACCAAACTTCTACCTAAAAAACTATCAGCGTATAAAAGAGTAGATAACATTGCAAAAGGTTTTGATTTATCAAACTCAGCAGGTTTGACCTGATCAATAATCAGATCTAATAATGGATTAAGATTTTCTCTTGGTCCGTCCAATTCTTTACTTGCCCATCCAGATCTTCCACTTGCATATAGAACTGGAAAATCTAATTGCTCTTCATTAGCATCTAAACTTACAAATAAATCAAAAGTCTCTTCTAAAACTTCGTTAGCTCTTTGATCAGGTTTGTCTAGCTTATTAATAACTACTATTGGTTTTAAACCTTGCCTAAGAGCTTTTGCTAATACAAATTTAGTTTGTGGCATTACACCCTCTGCAGAGTCTATTAGTAATAATGCTCCATCTGCCATGCTCAACACACGTTCAACTTCAGCTGCAAAATCTCTGTGACCCGGTGTGTCAATGATATTTACTCTTGAGTTTTTCCAATTAATCGACGCAGGTTTTGCTAAAATTGTAATACCTCTTTCTTTTTCTAATTCTCCAGAGTCCATAAGTCTTTCATCAACAATTTCATTTTCTCTAAATGATCCACTCTGTTTCATTAAATTATCTATAAGAGTAGTTTTGCCGTGATCAACGTGAGCTATAATTGTTATATTTCGAATACTGTTGTTCATAATTTGAGGCTCTTATACATATATAATTACATTTGAAAACTAAAAAAAAACCCCCAATAAAATCGGGGGTTTTAGAATTTTTAGGTTCTAGAGAGATGGATTACATTCCCATGCCACCCATTCCTCCCATACCGCCGCCCATTCCACCTGGAGGCATAGCAGGACCAGAATCTTTTTCTTCTGGTTTATCAGCAACCATAGCTTCAGTTGTAACTAATACTCCAGCTATTGAAGCAGCATCTTGTAAGGCTGTTCGAACAACTTTTGTTGGGTCAATAATACCTTTTTTAAACATGTCGCAGTATTCTTCCTCTTGTGCATCATATCCTTGAGAAGGTTTCTTACCTTCTAAAAGTTTACCAACAATAACCGATCCATCTACTCCAGCATTTGCAGTAATTTGTCTTATTGGACCTTCAAGAGCTTTTTTAACAATATTGACACCTGCTTTTTGATCTGAACCTTTAACTTGTAATTTGTTAAGTTCCTGCGAGGCATACAAAAGTGCACAACCTCCACCTGCTACAACACCTTCCTCAACAGCGGCTCTTGTAGAATTTAAAGCATCTTCTACTCTGTCTTTTCTTTCTTTAACTGCAACTTCAGTTGCACCACCAACTTTAATTACAGCAACTCCCCCAGCTAATTTTGCTAATCTTTCTTGAAGTTTTTCTTTATCGTAATCAGAAGTCGTTTCTTCAATTTGTTGTCTAATTTGATTACATCTAGCTTCAATATCGGATTTTTTTCCTGATCCACCAACAATTGTACTATTATCTTTGTCGACTTTAATCTTTTTACATGAACCTAAATCGCTTATTTTGACGTTTTCAAGTTTAATTCCAAGATCTTCAGAAATTACTTGTCCGCCAGTCAGGATTCCAATATCTTCAAGCATTTCTTTTCTTCTGTCACCGAAGCCAGGAGCTTTAACTGCAACTACTTTTAATCCACCTCTTAATTTATTAACTACTAAAGTTGCTAAAGCCTCTCCCTCAACATCTTCAGAGATAATCATTAAAGGATTTCCTGATTGAACGATTGCCTCAAGAAGAGGAACCATTGCTTGTAGATTAGATAATTTTTTTTCGTGTAATAAAATATAAGGGTTTTCAAGTTCTGTAGTCATTTTATCTGCATTTGTTATAAAGTATGGCGATAAATATCCTCTATCAAACTGCATACCTTCGACTACATCGAGTTCAGTTTCTATACCCTTAGCCTCTTCAACAGTTATCACTCCTTCATTACCAACTTTTTGCATAGCTTTAGAAATCATATCTCCGATTTCTTTTTCACCGTTAGCTGAAATAGTTCCAACTTGTGCAATTTCTTCACTTGTTTTTACTTTTTTAGAAGAAGCTATTAATTTTTCTTTAACATGTTTAACCGCAATATCAATTCCTCTTCTTAAATCCATTGGATTCATACCAGCAGTTACATATTTACAACCTTCTTTTATTATTGCCTGCGCAAGTATCGTGGCTGTTGTTGTACCATCACCAGCTTCATCGTTTGTTTTACTTGCCACTTCCTTAACCATTTGAGCACCCATATTCTCAAATTTATCTTCTAAATCAATTTCTTTTGCTACAGTTACTCCATCCTTTGTTGATCTGGGTGCACCGTAGGATTTATCAAGCACAACATTTCTTCCTTTTGGACCCAGTGTAATCTTGACAGTATTTGCAAGTGTGTCTACCCCTTTGATCATCTTGCTTCGAGCCTCTATATCAAATTTAATAATTTTAGCCATGTTTACTCCTTTTTAATCTTTCAATTTATTTTTTTATTTTTGCAATACCCATAATGTCAGATTCCTTCATTATGCTATATTCTGTTCCATCAATTTTTACCTCGGTACCTGACCATTTTCCAAACAGAACAATATCACCAACTTTTACATCCATTGATACTATTTTTCCATCTTCTGTTTTTGCGCCAGGTCCAACAGCAACAACTTCACCTTCCTGTGGTTTTTCTTTTGCTGTATCAGGAATAATGATGCCGCCAGAAGTTTTTTCTTCACTGTCTAAAACTCTTATTAATACTCTATCGTGTAAGGGTCTAAATTTCATTGATATCTCCTATTAAAATCTGAAAAAGATATAAATATGTAATCAAGTAATTTCAAGATGGAAACCAAAATTAACTTAACCTTTAAAAATCGTTGAAAATACTATATTTTTTGCTTTTAAACTAACCTGATAATGAGTTTTTTGCACCTAAAAGAGGGATTACGAGAAATAATCAATAATTATGAAATTTTTTCTATTGATTTATGGGGTGTAGTGCATAACGGGATATCATTAAATTCCGATGCAATTGAAGTACTAGATAATTTAAAAAAAGAAAATAAAAAATTTATTTTAATGACTAATGCACCTAGAACAAGACAAAGTGTTTCCAATTTTTTAAGCAAATTAAACTTTAATAAAAATTATTATCAAAATATTTTTACCTCAGGTGATGCAGCTTTAAATTCATTAAGATCAAACTCTCATGGCAAAAATTTTTTTCATTTGGGCCCAAAGCGGGATGTGAATTTATTTTTTGAATTTAAAGAAAAGAGAAAAGACAAAATAGAATCTGCAGAATTTATTTTATGCACCGGTTTGTTTGATAATCAAGAGAACGATCTTTTTTATTATAAGAATTTACTTAGAAAATACACCAATAAAAAAATGATATGTACAAATCCAGATTTAATAGTTTATAGAGGCAATAAAAAAGAATATTGTGCCGGATCGATTGCTAAAGTTTTTGAAGTTATGGATCTAAAAAGAAAAATTGACGAAAATACAAATGCCAAAGATTTAGTAATTTATAAAGCAAAAATCGAATACAAAGATGTAAGTTTTGCCTATGATGGTGAGAAAGAAGTATTAAAATCTATAAATCTCAAAATGGAAGGCGGAAATATCATAGCTTTGGTTGGTCACAGCGGAGCTGGAAAAACCACTATAATGAATTTGATCCCAAGATTTTATAACGCATCAAGTGGTGAAATACTGATTGATAATCAATCAATATATAAAGTATCTTTATTTTCCTTAAGAAAAAATATTTCTTTAGTAAGTCAAGATATCACATTATTTGATGATACAGTTTTATCAAATATAGCTTACGCAAATTCTAAGGCATCGAAAGAAAAGATACTCGAAGCGAGTAAATTTTCTGCTACACATGACTTTATAGAACAGTTACCAGAAAAATACGATACACTGATAGGAGAAAACGGTGTTCGGTTATCCGGTGGTGAAAAGCAAAGAATATCCATTGCAAGAGCTATCCTTAAAGATGCGCCAATTATTTTACTTGATGAAGCTACTTCATCATTAGACGCTGATACTGAACACAAAATACAGGAAGCAATAATGTATTTAACAAAAAATAAAACGACTATTATTATAGCTCATAGACTTTCTACTGTATTAAGAGCAAATAAAATTTTTATAATCGAGAATGGCGAAGTTGTAGCCGAAGGAAATCACAATCATCTTTTGGAAAATTCTGAAATTTATAAAAACTTTTATAATAAACAATTAAGACCTCATTAATTAATGTTAATATTATATAGGTTGCTAACAAATGTAGTTGGTTTTTTTTTTCCCAATTATTCTTAAAATAAGAATCCATAAACAAAAAGAAGATGAAAATAGATATAAGGAAAAACTATGTATAATAGAAAAAAAGAAACCCCGGGGCAAGCTTGTATGGTTTCATGCTGCTAGTGTGGGCGAACTACTAAGTGTCATACCTCTTTTAGAGAAGCTTGAAAAAATTAAAGAAATTAAATCAATTCTTTTGACAACAAATACTCTAAGTTCATCAAAAGTATTTGAAAAAAAAAATAAAATCAAAAAAAATAATTCACCAATTTTTTCCCTTTGATAAAGATATTTTTATAAAAAAATTCCTTAGCCATTGGCTTCCAGACTTAGTTATTTTTGTTGAATCAGAAATTTGGCCAAATTTTATTTTTAACATAAAGAGCAGGAAAATTCCTTTAATATTATTAAATGCAAGAATCACAACTAAAACCTACTTGCGCTGGAAAAAAATTCCTAATTTTACAAAATCAATTTTTAGTAGTTTCGATATATGTTTATCTCAAAATAAAGAAACAGAAAAATATTTAAAGAATTTTGGTGTAAAAAAAAATTAAAAATTTAGGAAATTTAAAATTCTCAAGTTCTAATTCTCTTTCATCAGGAAAACTTAACAAAAATATTTTGAAAATACTTCAATACAAAAAAATATGGTGTGCTACCAGTACCCACAATAGTGAAGAAGTTTTTTGTGGTAAAACACATATTGAATTAAAAAAAAGATTAAAAAATATTATCTTAATAATAATACCAAGACATATTAATCGCAGTAATAAAATAGTTAAAGAATTAAATGAGATGAATTTAAAAATACATTTGCATACAAGCAAATCAAAATTTAATCGTGATACTGATATATATCTTGTAGATACTTTTGGGGAAACGCAAAATTTTTTTAATATTTCTAAATCTGTTTTTTTAGGTGGATCACTAATTAATCATGGTGGTCAAAATCCAATCGAACCTACTAGAATGGGTTGCTCAATTTACCACGGCCCACATGTAAATAATTTTAAAGAAATTTACTCCTATTTAGCTTTTTATAATATTTCAAAAAAAATTAATACTATTAACAATCTAAAAAAATTTTTATTAAAAGATCTAAGTTCAAAAGAAAAAAAAAGCAAAAAATTAAAGAAACGAATAAATTTTATGGGTCAATCTATATTGAACAATATATATTTAGAAATAAAAAAATTTATTGTAAGTAATAAATGAAAGTTTATAAACCAAGATTTTGGGACAGTAAGAAATTTTCAGTTTGGCCTTACGTTTTTTTCCCCTTCTCTGTAATTGTTAATTTAATTAACTTACTAAAATTTAAATATTCAAAAAAAGAAAAGTTTAACATTCCAATAATTTTGGTTGGAAATATTTATTTAGGTGGAACTGGCAAGACACCTCTTTGTATAAAAATATTTCAAATACTTAAGTCACTAAAAATTAATGCTGCGTTTACAAAAAAATATTATGAGAAATATACTGATGAGAGAAAATTATTAGAAAATACTGGTAAAGTATTTTCAAATAAACAAAGATCAGAAGCAATAAAGTTGTTAATTGATAGTAAATTTCAAGTGGCTATTCTTGATGATGGTTTTCAAGACCCAAGTATAAAAAGTGATATATCTATAATTTGTTTTGATGAAAAACAGTGGATTGGAAATGGTTTTGTAATCCCTTCGGGGCCTCTTAGAGAAAAACTTACCGCATTAAAAAGATGTAATTATGTATTTATTAATGGAAATCAAAACTTGGAATTGGAAAAAACTATAAATAAATTTAATCCTAAAATCAAAATTTTTTATACTCAATATAATCTAATAAACTTAGATGATATAAAAAATAAAAAAGTTTTAGCTTTCGCTGGTATAGGAAATCCTACAAATTTTTTTGATCTTTTAAAAAATAATAATATAGAGATAATAGAGACCTTAAATTTTCCTGATCATTATAATTTTAAAAAAATAGATATTTTAAATTTAAATAAAAAGGCTAAAGAACTAAATGCATGTTTAGTAACTACAGAAAAAGATTACTTTAGACTAAATAATGAAGATAAAAAAAATATTAATTGCTTAAAAATCGAATTGCTCATTGATAAAAAAGAAGAATTTATAAATGAACTAAAAAAAATTATATGAAAATTTTTAAATATTTTTTACAATTTTTAATAATCTTATCATTATTTATAATATTTAAAATTATTGGACTTCAAAAAGCATCTTTTCTAGGAGGTTACTTAGGTCAAATTTTTGGCCCATTATTTAGATCAAAAAAAATTATAGAAAAAAACTTAAAAATTTGTTTCAAAGAAATTGATTCGAGAGAAATTGAAAAAATATCTCTTGGTATGTGGACCAATATTGGAAGAACCTTTTCTGAATATGTTTTTTTAAAAAATTTTAAAAAAAAAAACAACTTAATAAAACTTCATGGATCGGAATATTTAGATGAAATTAAAAGAAGTAATAAACCGGTAGTTTTTATATCAGGTCATTTTGCAAATTTTGAATTGATGGCTATGCAATTAAATAATTGTGGAATTAAATTAGCTTCAATGTACCGACCGCTAAATAATTTTTTTTTAAACCCAATTTTGGAATATCAGAGGTTAAAATATGTCAACCCTATTTTAATTAAAAAAGGAAGATCAAGTATAAGGGAATTATTAAGTAAAATTAAAAATGGGTACTCAATAGCTCTTATGGTTGATCAAAGAGTTAGTGAAGGAAAAAAAGTTGAATTTTTCAATTGTCCAGCATTAACAACAACTATTCCCGCCCAAATATCTCTTAGATTTAACTGTAAGATCGTACCAGTTTATATAGAAAGATTATCGGATATTAATTTTGAAATAACGATTCACAAACCTTTGGAATATAAAAAATCTGGAAATTATGATAAAGACTCCTATGATCTTACATTGGAAATTAATAAAAAAATTGAAAAAATGATCTTAAAAAATCCTAAACAATGGCTTTGGGCACACAACCGCTGGAAATAAATTTGTAAATTATAATTTTTTTAATTCTTCATATCGTATTTGCACTTCTTTAGGTGAAAAATAAGCTTCTTGCAACTCAACATTCCAATAAGTAAGTTTATCTAAAGAAATTTTTTTTCCTGAGACAGCACAAATTACATAACTACCTTTTTTTAATACTTCAAAAGAATTATGTTCATATTTTAATTTCGCTAAAATTTTATTCATAATTTTATATTTTTTATATATCAATATTATATGAATATAGAATCAATTAAAAAAATGATTTTTTTTAAAAAGAATATTGATTGAAGCATAATAGATAAAAAATAAAACAACAATGCGAATAATTTCTGGAAAGTTTAAAAGTATAAAACTATTCATCCCTTTAGACAAAGAAACAAGGCCTCTTAAAGATATTACTAAAGAATCAATTTTTAATACATTGCTTCATTTTAAAAAATTTTCATTTAAATTTAAAAATGCAAAAATTTTAGATCTATACTCAGGTACTGGATCTTTTGGGTTAGAGTGTTTATCTAGAGATGCAAATAAAGTTATATTTGTTGAAAACAGTAGAAATGCTTTAAAAATATTGCAAAAAAATATAAGCAAACTTAATATTGAAAAAAAGACTTCTGTAATTGAACAATCTGTATTTAATTATTTATCTTATGTAGACAATTTTACTTATAAAGTAAATTTAATTTTTTTGGACCCCCCTTACAAAGAAAAAAAAATTTTCGAATTAATTAATAGTATTATTAAAGCAAGTGTGCTTAAGAAAAATGGAATCATTATTATTCATAGAAATAAAAAATCAAAAGATAATTATCCAAGCAATTTTAAAATATTAGATATAAGAAAATATAGTATTTCAAAAATTGTTTTTGGGACTTTAACTTCTTAAGAGAATTTTTTTAGTATCTTGTTTGATAATTTCAACAACTGGTTGGTCAAAAGGATTTAGTGTCATTAATTTTGATAAAATAATCGTTTCTAAAACAAAAAAAGTAAAAATCGTTCCCAATTCTTCTTCACGCTTCTTTAAAAAATAAAAAGTTCTAAAAGAAATTCTATTTTTAATTAAAGCATTTTCTATTGCTTTTCTTTGAGCATCTAAAACAGTTTCTAAATTTTTCTTTGCTATATATTTAATTGATTTTGGTATTAAGTAATTAGATAATCTATATTTTTTTTGGTGTTTTGACGCAAATATTGTAAAAAAATTAGTTTTAGGTCCATCTAAATATAACTGAAGCATGCTATGATGATCTTTAGGCATAGTAGAAATCATTGGTATAAATCCTCTACCTTTTTTTCCAAGACTTTCTGCCACTAATTGCTGATACCAATAACCTAGATCATTCATATCTGGATCATAATTTAATATGATCGAGTTAAAGATTTTTTTTTTAGATAAATCATATAAACATGACACATTTGAAATTAATTGATTAACAAAATTCTTATTTTTAATTAAGTTATTTAAATTTTTAAATTTTTTTACTTTTAAATTCATTAATTCTGCAGGTAACATTCCAACTTCTGACATTACTGAATATCTACCGCCAATAAAATTTTTATGCTCTATAATTTCAGCTTTTAATTTACTAGCAATTGTATTGATTGCGTTATTTTTTTTTTCAGTAATAAAAATTTTTGTATTATTATTTTTTTTATCCTGAATAATTAAATTTAAATTTGCAATAGTTTCGATGGTATTACCCGACTTTGATATAAAAATATAAGCTGGTTTATAAAATTTTTTAGAATTTAATTCCAAAATATTTCTTTCACTTAGATTATCTTGAAAAAAAAAATTTTTTTTAATATTTTTTCTTAAAAATGAATATAATGCTTTTACTCCAAGAATTGAGCCACCCATTCCTACCAAAATTATATTTTTTTTTTTTCTCAAGATTCTAATTAATTTATTTGAGTAATCAGGTTTATAATCTTTCTCAAAACTAGCTAGCAAAGGAATTTTGCCATTTTTATAATCCTTGATTAATTCTAAAAATTTTTTTTTTGTTTTTAAAATATTTCTTGATTTTAATTTTTTAATTAAATTATTTGTGAAAAAGATAGTTTTAACTAGCATTATTTTTTCTTAAGTTGTCTTAGAACCGACTCTTCTGCACCGCCACCTTGCTTAATATTTGTTAAACTTTTTTGATCTTTACCCAATTGAATAAGTTCCTCAATATCTGTCACCTCTTCAATGTCGTCATCTAAATTCACACTTTGTCCTGGCTCTGGTAATTCTTCCCATTTTGGTGGCAAAACAAGAGGATCCTTTTTTTTTACTAAAAATTCATCTGTAGTTGTTTTTTTTCCACCACCCAAACCTTTTTTAACATCGTCTAAAGTTCCCACGCATGCTGTGTTAAGGAAAAAAATTAATATGATTATTTTATTAAATATTTTTTGCATTATTTCCTTTATTTACATTCTTGCTAAATATTTCAACCAAAATTAGACAAACAATGCCTATTGTAATGAATATATCTGCAATATTGAATATGAACCAATGAAAATTTCCTATATGTAGATCTATAAAATCTGGCACAGCAAAATAATAAATTCTATCAAAAAAATTTCCAAGTGAGCCACCTAAAATCATGGATATAAAATATTTTTGAATATTATTTAGTTTAAATAATAAGATTATTAGCACTAAATTAATGACTCCAATTATAGCAGTTAAAAAATGATAAAAAATATTAGCTTCTGATGAAAATAAACCAAATCCTACACCTGTATTCCAGGCCAAATAAATATTTAGAAAAGGAAAAACATAAAAATCTACATCGATACCGTTTTCATGAAAATTTAGTAGATAAATTTTACTTATTCGGTCAAAAATAAAAATCAAAATTATTATAATAAAATAATCTAAAAGATTTTTAAGCTTTATCCTGGGCAATTTTCCTCCTTACATAGCGCACATATTCTTTTCACATTTATTATTTGTGATTTTCCAGCATCTTGGACATTTTTTACCCTTTGCCTTTTTTACCAAAACCTTAACCCCTGCAATATTTTCAATCTGAAATAAATTTTCTTTTTTGTTATCAAAAGGTTTTGCTGTTGCCCCTGAAGTAATACAATACTCGGATAAGTTAACTTTTTTGGCAAGTTCTAAATATTGATCTTCTAAATATATTTCCAGATCCGCTTCTAAACTTGATCCTAATTCTTTATTGGTTCTTTTTACTTCTATAGCTGCGTTACAAACTTGTCTTACATAGTTTAATTTATTCCATTTTTCAAACAACCGATTATTTTGCCAAGTGTGTGGTATAGTTGGAAAATTTTTTAAATGAATGCTGTCAGATTCATCTTTATTAATTATTTTATAAATTTCCTCTGTTGTAAATGACAAAATAGGAGCAAACCACTTTAATAAAGAATCTAGTAAAATATTTAAAAAATTAATACAAGCTTTTCTTATTTGCGAATTTTTTCCATCACAATACAATGTATCTTTTCTTATATCAAAATAGAAAGCTGATAGATCTTGTGAACAAAAATTCAAAAGATTCTTATAAAGTTTATGAAAACTGTATTCTCGAAAATAAGATTTAAAACTTTGATCTAATAAATAGATTTTATGTAGCATATACTTTTCAAGTTCAGGCCAATTTAAAACTTCATTTGAATTAAAATTAAAATCGGTTTTTTGATCCTGAAGATTGCCTAGTAAAAATCTAAAGGTATTTCTAATTTTCCTATAAGACTCTGCATGTTGCTCTAATATTGAAAAATCAATTCTTAGATCTTCTGCATAATCAGATGCTGCTACCCAAACTCTTAATATGTCTGCTCCATATTTTTTTAATATATCTTCAGGTGAAATTATATTTCCTGTAGATTTTGACATTTTAAGTCCTTTGCCATCAACTACAAACCCATGAGATAAAATACTTTCGTAAGGGGCTCTACCTCTTGTACCGCATGACTCTAATAAAGAAGAATGAAACCAACCGCGATGTTGATCTGACCCCTCTAAATACATTGAGGCGGGCCATTTTAAATCATCTCTTTTTTCAAGAACAAAAGAATGAGTGGATCCACTGTCAAACCAAACTTCACAGATATCTGTCGATTTTATATAATCTTCTTTTTTATATTTTTTACCTAAAAATTTTTGAGGATCATCTATAAACCAACAATCAGATCCTTCTTTTTCATAAATTTTAGCAATATTTTCAATAACTTCTGGATCTTTCAGTACCTCATGTGTTTTTTTTGAAACAAATATTGGTAAAGGGACTCCCCATGTTCTTTGTCTTGATATGCACCAATCAGGGCGTAGTTCGATCATTGATCTAATTCTTGTTTTTCCTTTTTTTGGATAAAAATCTGTTTCATCAATAGCTTTAAGAGCTTTTTTCCTAAGCTCATGACTTTCCATTGAAATAAACCATTGCTGGGTAGCCCTATGGACTAATGGGGCTTTTGATCTCCAAGAATGCGGGTAACTATGAGTAAGTTTTCCATGTCCTAGTAATTTTTTTTCTTCTTTTAATTTATCAATGATTAGTTGATCAGCCTTAAAAATATGAATACCTTCAAAAGAAGGTATATTGTTAGTGTAACGTCCACTATCATCAATTGTATCAATAGCCTTTATTCCATGTTTAAGACAAAGGTTAAAGTCATCAGGTCCATGGCTTGGCGCGGCATGCACAATTCCAGTACCTTGTTCAAGTGTTATAAATTGAGCTTCAAACATTGGAACTTTAAAATTATAACCAACTTTTTTCAGAGGATGAGAACAAATTGCCCCCTCAAAATTACTACCTTTAAATGTATCAATTATTTTATATTTTTTTAATTCGTTTTCTTTTACTACCGTTTCTAATAATTTTGATGCAATCAATATTTTCTGATTTTTAAAATCAGAAGAAGGGTCTTCTATTTTTACCAAAGAATAATCTAAGTCTTTATTATAGGCTAATGCTCTGTTTGCTGGAATTGTCCAAGGCGTTGTAGTCCATATAATGACACTACTATCTATTATTGAATCAATTTTGGAATGCTCAACTTTAAATCCTACATAAATAGTATTTGAAACATGATCTTTATATTCTACTTCCGCATCAGCAAGAGCTGTTTTTTCGACTGTTGACCATAAAACTGGTTTAAACCCCTTATAAAGACTTCCCTCTAATAAAAATTTTCCAAGCTCTCTTACTATTCCAGCTTCTGCTTCAAAACTCATTGTAGAGTAATAATTTTTCCAGTCACCAATTACTCCAAGTCGTTTAAATTCATTGATGTGAACACTTATCCATTTATTTGCAAATTCTCGACATTCTTTTCTAAATTCTCCAACAGGAACATCATCTTTATTTTTCTTATTTTTTTTATATTGTTCTTCTATTTTCCATTCAATTGGTAAACCATGACAATCCCACCCTGGAACATAATTTGAGTCTTTATTATCCATTTGGTGAAATCTTGTTACTATATCTTTAAGTATCTTATTTAATGCTGTACCCATATGAATGTGTCCATTTGCATAAGGTGGACCATCATGTAAAATAAATTTTTCTTTTCCTTTGCTCGCATTTCTATGTTTTTTATATAAATCAATTTTGTCCCAAAAATTTATAATATTTGGTTCTTTTTGAGGTAGGTTGGCTTTCATTGGGAAAGATGTTTTAGGTAAATTTAAATGTTCTTTTGTCATAAAATTATTTTTTTTCTCAAATCAAATTTTGCTTGCGTTAAATCTTTTTTCATTTGATTAATTAAACTTATTTTATTTTTAAATTTTTTGTCTACTCTAATAAAATTACAAAAATAAACATTTAATTTTTTTCTATATAAATTTCCATTGAAACCAAATAAATTTACTTCAAGTAATAGTTTTTTTCCTCCAAATGTTGGTCTATAACCTAGATAAGCTATGCCATCTAAAATTTTTTTTGAACCATCTATAGCAACTTTAATAGAATAAACTCCAGGTTTTGCTGAAATATAATCCTTAATATCTATATTGCACGTAGGAAAACCTAGCTTTTTGCCTAATCGCCTTCCTCTTTGAACGACTCCATTAATTACCCAATTTCTTGATAACAATTTATTTACTTGTTTTATTTTTCCCTTTTTTAACAAACCTCTAATTAATGTAGAAGAAATAACTTGTTTTTTAATTTTTAATGGTTCAGGTTTTATAATATTAAATCTATATTTTTTTCCTTCAGTAATTAATTCTTTAACATTACCTTTTCTTTTATTTCCATATCTAAAATTGTTACTAACAAAGATAAATTTTGGATTAATTTTTTTTACTATTATATTTTTTATAAATTTCTCAGACGTAATTTTGGAAAACTTTAAATTGAATCTTTTATTAATGACAAAATCTACACCAATTTTTTTTAATAAAATAAATTTTTGTACATCACTTGTAAGTCTATAGTTTTTCATTTTGTTATTAAAAAACATAACTGGCAAAGGATTAAACGTTAGGACTCCTAATTTTAACTTATATTTTTTTTTATATTTTTTTGCTTCTCTGCATACTTTTTGATGACCGAGATGTAAACCGTCAAAGTTTCCTATTAATAAAATAGATTTTTTTAAATTCCTTGGAATGATAAAATTATTATAAATTTTAAACATCGTTTATTACCATGACAGATGATTTTGATAATAATTAATTTTTACTTGATATTTATTAAATATTTTATCAAAATCGCTAGGTATTAGGTTCTTAAATTCATCATTATGAATTCCATTTATTATAAATAAAGAATCATAATGCATATTATTTGCTCCTCTTATATCTGTATTTAAATTATCTCCAATTACCAACACCTTTTTTTCATCTTGAATACAATCTCTATAAATCTCAGGATAAGGTTTCCCATAGTAGATTACTTTTCCGTTCATTTCTTCAAAAACTTTAGCAATCGATCCGGCACAATATTCTTTTTTATTGCCTCTATAAACTATTAAATCTGGATTTGTACATATCATTTTTTTATTG
>AZHQ01000002.1 GCA_000504605.1 alpha proteobacterium SCGC AAA288-E13 | reverse complement strand
GAGGTAGTAAGAGATCTAAATAAGGGGAATGATATACGTATGGAACAATCTTATAGTGAAAGACAATTGCTTGAAAAAGCTTATGATAGGATTTTAACCGAATTTCAAAACGTACTTGGAACTACCGTAGAGCAAACTAAAAATAAACTTGATAAAGCTCTTAACAGGAATCTCGCAGCAGAATTATAAATACGCTCCTTATTACAAAAATTGTAAGGAGCGTATTTAAAGAAAACTCTGTTATCTTCTTCTTTTTTTAGCTTTCTTTTTCTTTTTTCCACCTTTTCGTCTTTTAGCCATCTTTAACTCCCTTTGTTTTTTACGAATCAGAGTGATTCGGTTTATATTTCTAGCTTTAAGTTTTTTTTTACTGATGTCAAATATAAATTTTAATGAAAAAATTTTAAAATAAATAAAAATTAATAAAAAAAATTTATTTTATAAATGCTGCAAATAACTAAGTAATAACAATACTTATTTATACAATAAATTAAATTTAAAATTGAAATAACTAACTTTAATAAAGATTTTTTAAAATATTTTTGTATTTTGCAATAACTTTATTTCTTTTTACTTTCATTGTTGGTGTTAACAAACCATTTTCAATTGAAAAATTTTCATTAATTAAATAATATTTTTTTATTTTTTCAACTTGTGTTAAGTTTTTATTAATTTTATTAATAATTTTATTAATTATTTCATTAATTATTTCTTTTTCTCCTTTGATATTTTTATTAGGAACAATTATTGCTACTAAATAACTTTTTTTATCTCCATAAACCATGCATTGATCTATTTCTGAAAAATTTGAAATTAAATTTTCAATTTTTGCTGGAGAAATATTATCTCCACCTGCACTAACAATTATATCTTTTTTTCTATCTGTAATTTTTAAGTAGCCATCTTCAGGATTTATTTCTCCAATATCTCCTGTGTATAACCATCCATTTTTAATAGCTTTTTTTGTGTCCTCTTTATTATTCCAATAACCTAACATCACATTTTCCCCCTTTACCAGTATCTCTCCATCTTCAGCTATTTTTACTTTGTTACCTCTAAAAGGTGGACCAACAGTTTCAACCTTAATTTTATGAATTGGGTTACAACTTACCACTGGAGAAGTTTCTGTTAAACCGTATCCCTGAAGAGTCGGTAAACCAATAGCATTTAAAAATTCACCTATTTCTTTGTCTAAAGCTCCACCTCCAGAAACAAAGGCTTTTAAATTACCACCAAATTGTTTTTTTATTTTTTTTCTGACTAAAACATTTACAATAAAATTTATAAGTTTTTCATACAAGCTCATTTTTTCCTTTAAAAGATTTTTCTTTCCTAAAAAAATTGTAGTTCTAATTAATTTTGCCTTCAGGCCAGTTTGTTTATTAAAGTTAATATTTATTTTATTGTATAGATTTTGATAAAAACGTGGCACAGCAGTCATAAGTGTGGGTTTGGCTTCTGAAATATTGTCCAAAAGTTTCTCTATTTTTTCAGCATAAAAGATTTTTGCGCCAACCGCAATTTGCACAAACTGTACTGTGTGTTCATAAGAATGTGATAACGGAAGCCATGTCAAAAAAACAGGTTTTGTATCTATTAAGGGCTTTAATAGTTCACATGCACCCTCACAATTACTTAATATACCTCCATGACTTAGAATTACACCTTTAGGATTTCCTCCTGTTCCAGAAGTATAAATGATACAGGCTGGCGTAGTTCTTTTTAAATCTAAATTTTTTATTTTGTCATTTTCTTGTAAATTATTCTTTATTATAGAATTAAAATCTAAATATTTGTTTTCATAATTCAATCCATCTATTGCTTCAAAAGTAATTACTTTTTTTACAAATTCTTTTTCATCAATAATTTTTTTCAGTTTTTTATGCATTTCATTATTTGAAACTATAACGATGGAAGGTTTGCAGTCTTCAATCAGATATTTATAATCATTTTCTGTATAAGTAGTATAAGCTGGAACCGTAATACCATTTGCTAACATGATTGCTAAATCTGTAATAAGCCATTCTGGTCTGTTTTCCGAAACTAAAAGACATCTGTCTCCACTTTTTATATGTTCTTTAAAAATTTTTGTAAGTTTATAAATATTTGATACCGTTTCCGACCAAGTAAAGAATTTTTTATTATTTGGATTAATCCATTCCAAAAAAATATTTTTAGGATTTTGTTTATTAGCCTGGTAAAAAAATAATTCTGTTAGACTGTTGAATTCATTTAATTTCATAGAACCTTGGTGGGCAGAGAGGGAGTCGAACCCTCACAGTATTGCTACCACGAGATTTTGAGTCTCGCGTGTCTACCAGTTCCACCATCTGCCCATTCCTTTATTGAGTCAATATTTACACAAACATTATGTTTTGTATTTATAAATTACGCAACTAAAAATTAGTTTTATTTCTCTAGGCTAAAGTATTTAGATTAAATTAATCAAGATTCTTAATTTTAAAAAGCAGTAGTAGTCCTATAATCAATAAAAAAATTGCAGCAGAAAATCCAATTCTTTGACTTCCACTCAAAAAGGTAAGTGTGCTAACTAACACTGGACCAAAGAATGAAGTTAATTTTCCTGAAGTTGCAAATAAACCAAAGCCTTTGCTCTGATCTTCATTAATCAACATTTTCGAAATAACAACTCTGCTCGCTGATTGAATTGGACCTATAAATAAACCATTAACTGTAGCAAAAACAAGAAAATATATTTTAGAAAAGGAAAATAAAATTAATATTGATGAAATAATTATTCCTAACAATGAAAAAACGATTATTTTTTTTGAACCCAAAAGATCATTAAAGTATCCCCCAATTATCGCGCCAATTACAGCAGAAATATTCATTAAAATTGATAATTGAAGTAGTTCCTTTATCGATAATTGAAATACCCCAACAGCAAATATTCCACCCATTACAATGATGGCGTTGAGTCCATCTGCATAAAGCATCCTAGCAATTAAAAAATTCCAATTTTTTTTAACCCCTTATCCCATACAAGTTTTTGAATTTGAGAAAATAGACCTATTTCACTTTCAGTTTTTATCAAAATATTTTTTGCACTTATTAATAACGGTATTGAAAATATTAAAAACCATAAGCTTACAAAAAATGAAATTGCTCTAACATTTTCATAGCCTTCTTTCTTTAGACCAAATATAGGATTTTCAGTATCTATAAATAATTTTATTGCCAAAAGCAAAACTAATACGCCACCTAGGTATCCTAACGCAAAACTTGCTCCAGAGGATTTTCCAAGATTTTTTTCCGACGAAACAGTTTTGAGCAAAGAATTGTAAAATAATATACTTAGTTCATAAAAAAAATTTGCAACTGCCACAATTATTAAAGTGAAAAAAATATAATCCTTTGAAGGTTTTGCAAACCAGAGTGAGGTGGTTAAAATAATGCACAATAGTGAAAATATTCTTAAAAAAGTAACTTTTAAATTTTTTTTGTCAGAAATAGCACCTAGAAATGGTCCAATTATTGCAACGGCAAAACCTGAGATTCCAATGGTCCATCCCCAATAAGATTGACCTAATATAGGATCCTTTACAATTTGTTGTGCAAAATAAGTTGCGAAAATAAAAGTAATGATAATTGTAGTAAAAGATGAATTTGCAAAATCATAGAGTGCATAGTTAAGGATTTTTTTCATAAATTTATAAGGATAATTAATTATTTCAGTATATAACAGCAATATCTGTTTAATTAATACCAAAATTGGAATTTACTAAGTGAGTGAAATTATTGAATTAATAAAAAAGATACCAAAAGCTGAATTACATTTACATATTGAAGGCTCTCTTGAACCAGAACTTATGTTCAAACTAGCTAAAAGAAACAAGATAGAAATTTCTTTTAAAAGTGTTGATGAAGTAAGGGCAGCTTACAATTTTCATAATCTTCAATCTTTTTTGAATATTTATTATCAAGGTTCTCGAGTTCTGATTAAGGAACAAGATTTTTTCGATCTTACTTGGGCGTATATGTTAAGGTCCAAAGAAGATAATGTTGTTCATACAGAAATTTTTTTTGATCCTCAAATTCACACTGACAGAGGAATTAAATTTGACCTAGTTGTTAATGGTATTTACAGAGCCATTGTAAAAGCTGAAAAGGAATTAGGAATAAGTTCAAAAATTATTATGTGCTTTTTACGACACCTTGATGAACATCTAGCTTTTAAAACGTTAGATCATGCTTTAATTCATAAAGATAAAATTATTGGGGTAGGGCTTGACTCTTCAGAAATTGGACATCCACCAAGAAAATTTGAACGCGTATTTAAAAAGGCAATAAAAGAAGGTTTTTTAACTGTAGCTCACGCAGGTGAAGAGGGCCCACCCGAATATATTTGGGAAGCCTTGGACCTTCTTGAAGTAAAAAGAATTGATCATGGAGTTCAGTGCTTAAAAGATGAAAAACTCGTTCAAAGACTAAAAGACGATCAAGTACCCTTAACAGTTTGTCCTCTTTCAAATGTTAAGCTTCGTGTTTTCAAAAAACTTGAAGATCACAATCTAAAAAAGTTACTGAATAAAGATTTATTGGTTGTGGTAAATTCTGACGATCCTGCTTATTTTGGTGGCTATTTAAATACTAACCTAATTGAATGCCAAATAGCGTTAAATCTTTTTGGCAAGGATATAAAAAAACTTGCTTTAAATTCATTTAAAGCATCTTTTTTGACTAAAGATAAAAAGAAAAAATGGATAGATCAAATTAATAATTTAATATAAAAAAATGATCAAAAAATTATTTGATAAGTGTGTAGACTGGGCTGGTCGGAAATATGCAAATTTTGCCCTAGCTATTGTTTCTTTTATCGAAAGCTCTTTTTTTCCAGTACCCCCCGATGTCATGATTATTCCGATGGTTATCGCAAAAAAACAACACTTTATTAAAATAGCTTTAATCGCAACTATATTTTCTGTCTTAGGTGGTTTGTTTGGATATTTAATAGGATATATATTTTTTAATGAAATTGGTTTTAAAATTTTTCAATTTTACGGCTATGAAAATGTATACGTATTAAAAGAAATGTTTTCAACTAAAGAAGGCATGTTTTCCTGGTTTGGACTTTTATTTGTGGCCGGATTTACCCCTTTACCATTTAAAATATTAACAATCACTAGTGGATTTATACATTATAATATATTCGTTTTTATCTTAACTTGTGTTTTTACCAGGGGTTTAAGGTTTTTATTGGTCGCATTTTTAACAAATAAATTTGGTTCAAAGATAAGTCCTTTTTTGGAAAAAAAAGCTGGCAAATGGACATTGATAATAGCCGGTATAATAGTTGTTTTATCTGCGGGAGTATATTTTTTACTATAAATAAATAATGTTAAATCAAAAAAAAAATCTAATTTTAATTATTATTTTTTTCATAATTTTATTATCAATTATTTCCGCATTAATAATTGAACATGTTCTAGGTCATCAACCTTGTAGTCTCTGTCTTTATGAACGAATTCCCTATTTTCTTTCCGCTTTATTATTAATTAAAATATTCTTTTTTAAGAAATATGAAAAAATCACTTTGTTGATATTGTTTTTAGTATTTATATCTAGTTCATTGCTTGCATTTTATCATTTTGGAATTGAGCAAGGTTTTTTTGATGAATCTTTTGTCTGCAATGTAGAATACCAGTCAAAAACTTTATCAAAAGAACAACTGCTTAAAGAACTAAATAAAAATATTGTGAGCTGTAAAGATGTGACCTTTAGAATTCTAGGTCTATCACTTGCTGCTATTAATGCTATTTTATCTGTTGTTCTAAGCTTTATTTTCTTAAAATTATTTTTTAATTACGGCTCTAATTCAACATCCCAATACAAATAATCCATCCAACTCTCATGTAAAAAATTTGGTGGAAAATTTCTACCATTTTGATGCAAATCATCTATTGTAGGTTTAAAGGGCTTTCTAAATAGTTTCATTCCAGAAGCAGATTGCAATCTACCTCCTTTTTTTACATTACACTCTGAACAAGCCGTAACAACATTTTTCCAATCGGTTAATCCTCCTTTAGATTTTGGTAATAAATGATCAAAAGTTAAATCTTTTTTGTAGCCACAATACTGACAAGTAAATTTATCTCTTAGAAATACATTAAATCTGGTAAAATTAGGATGCTCTGAAGGTTTAATAAAACTTTTTAAAGCAATTACACTAGGTAAACTCATTACAAGTGATGGACTTCTTATTTTTCTCTTATAGTTTGAAACAATACTTACTCTTTGAAGAAAAACAGATTTCACAGCATCTTGCCAGCACCACAATGACAACGGATAATAGCTTAAAGGTCTAAAATCAGCATTTAAGACCAATGCTGGACATTTTTCTAATGGAACTCTTTCTGAGGCTGCTATTATCATACAAACAAGTTAGACTATAGTAAGAAGATTTTCAAGAAATAGTTTTGTGACAATATTGTTTCAGTTATAAAAGATTTTTTCTTAAAAACTCTAATCCAAGACTTGAACCTTCGACAGATATCTTGTGATCACAATTTTTAAAAAGTTTAGTTCTAATTTTTAAATCATGTTGAACCAAAAATTCTTTAGCCTCTAATAAATAGCTGGGTGATACAAGCGTATCTCTATCACCATGCATCAAAAATATTTTGGGCTTTGAAATAATTTTGTCAGATAAGTGTTGCTTGTTAATTATTTTTCCTGAATAACCAACTAAACAATTAATTTGTTCTTTTTTTTTAAGCGCTGTTTGAATAATAATCATACAGCCTTGACTGAAACCAACCAATGCAAGGTTTCTTACATCTAATTGGAAATTATTAAGAACTTGATCCAAAAAATTACTAAACTTTCTTTCAGCTTCTAGTGATTTTTCAAGAATTATTTTATCATCTTCAGTATTAAAATCAAACCATTGATAACCTTGTGCATTCACTGCACAAACTTCTGGAGCATTTGGACATAAAAATAAAGCTTCTGGTAAAAACCTTCTCCAATTATTGGCTAGAACGCTTATATCTTTGCCATCTCCACCATAACCATGACATAAAATAACAATCTGTTTTGGATCATTCTTTGAAAGTGGTGAAAAAGATGTCACATCAAAAATATATTTAGTCATAATTTGATAACCAATTTAAAAATTTTTTATCTTTAAAATCAATTGATCCAATAATCCTTGCAAATTCCTTTCCCTGTTTATTAATTAAAACTGTTGTTGGAACACCTCTAAGCTTTAATTCTTTTACAAGATTTAAATCTGGATCAAAAAAAATTTCTAATGTTTTAATATTTAATTTAGAAAAAAATTTTTTTGTTTTTTCAAGATTAGAATTTTCCATATTCACGGGAAATATTACTAAGTTTTTAAAATTTTCATTTTGAGAAAGACTATCCAAAGAAGGCATTTCTTCTTTGCAGGGCTTGCACCAGGTTGTCCAAAAGTTAACTATTATAAGCTTTCCAGAATAATCTCCCAATTTGATCTTGTTACCTGAAAAGTCTTCAAATACTATAGGGGAGATTAGCTTTGGACTTACATGTTGGGTTATATTATTGAGTGGAACAGTTTCGTTTGTTTGTGATATTGATGGAACAATATTACAAAAAAAATAGCAAAAAATTATAAATTTTATAGCTTTTATCTTTTTTGACATAAAAAACACATACTTAACATATGAAAAATAAAAAACATATGAAAAATAAAAATAGGACAGTCTGGAGTACAAGATTTAAAAGTTCTACTTCAAAAATTTTTGAACAAATTGGAGCATCAATTGACACTGATAAAAGATTATTTGAAGAAGATATTTTAGGATCAGTAGTACACACTCAAATGTTGGTTAAACAAAAAATAATTAACAAAAGAAGGGGTAAAAAAATAATTGATGGTTTAAAAAGAATTAAAATTGAAATTAAAAAGGGTAAGTTTTCTTTTAATAAAAAATATGAAGATATTCATTTAAATATTGAAAAACGACTTTTTTCAATTATTGGAAAGGAAGCTGGTTATTTACATATTGCAAGATCAAGAAATGACCAAGTAATTACAGACTTTAAATTATGGTTAAAAAAATCATCAATAAATGTACTTAAAAATTTGAATAATTTGATTAAAAGTTTTTTAAAAAAATCAGAAAGTAATATTCAAACAATAATGCCTGGTTTTACACATCTTAAAAATGCTCAGCCAATTTCTTTTGCACATTATTTGTTAGCTTACGTTGAAATCTTTAAAAGAGATAAAAAAAGATTTTCTAACAATATTGTAAACTTAGACGAGTGTCCTTTAGGAGTTGCTGCTTTAGCAGGCACTTCATATAACATAGATAGAAATTTTACATCGAGAAAATTAGGTTTTAAAAAACCAACCTCAAATTCAATTGATACTGTATCTGATAGAGATTTCGTTCTAGATTTTTTATCCTCTGCTGCCATTTGTGCTACGCACATATCTAGGCTTGCCGAAGATTTAATTATTTGGAATTCAGATATATTTGGATTAATTAAATTTAATGACAAGATATTAACTGGTTCCTCAATCATGCCTCAAAAAAAAAATCTTGACCCTGCTGAATTAATTAGAGGTAGAGCTGGTAAAAACTTTGGAAACTTACAGGCAATGCTAACAACCATGAAGGGTTTGCCTCTCTCGTACTATAAAGATATGCAAGAAGATAAAAATTTAGTTTTTGATAGTTATGATGTGTTAATAGAATCCATTTTAATTACCAATGAATTAATTAAAAATTTACACTCAAATAAACAAAGAATGTTATCCCTGGCAAATAAAGGATATACTACTGCAACTGATTTTGCTGATTATCTTGTTCAGAAAAAAAATCTCTCTTTTAGAGAAGCTTATGAAATTTCTGCAAAGATTGTGAACTATGCGGAAAAGAATAATAAGAAATTAAATGAACTGAACATAGATGAGATAAAAAAGGTAAAAAATGATTTAAATAAAGAGGTAATAAAAGTTTTTAATGTCAAAAATTCAGTAAATTTAAAAACATCATATGGTGGAACTTCTATAAAAAATATAAAAAAAATGATATCAAAATTGAAGAAGGAATTTAAATAATGAGAATATTCTTTGTAATAATAACAATTGCTGTAATCTGTTTTTCATGTGGAAAAAAAGATGATCCAGAATATAAATCATTTAATTATAAAAATAATACGATACAAATAATTTAATAAATAATGAATTTTATTCAACTTAGGAGCAATAGCCTTTGTATTGAAAATATATCTGCTCTTAAGCTTGCAAAAAAGTATCAAACTCCTTTTTATTGTTATTCACTTGCACAATTAAAGAATAATTTTTTAAGGTTTAATAATATATTTAAAAATATTAAACCAATTATATGTTTTGCGGTAAAATCTAACTCAAATCTAACTTTGCTAAGAGAGCTAAGAAAAATTGGATCTGGTGCAGACGTTGTGTCTATTGGAGAGTTACTGAAAGCGATAAAAGCAGGTATTAATCCTAAAAAAATTGTTTTTTCTGGTGTTGGAAAAACTAAGGAAGAAATAAAAAAAGCAATAAAAAAAAGAATACTTTTAATTAATGTAGAATCAGAAAGCGAAGCTATGCTAATTAATAAAGTTTCAAAAAAAATATCCAAAAAAACTTCTATTGGAATAAGATTAAATCCCAATATAAGTGGAAATACACACAAAAAAATCTCGACAGGTAGCAAGGATGAAAAATTTGGTTTGCTTTATAGTGATTGTGTAAATCTTTGTAAAAAAATTCAAAAAATGAAAAATTTAAAATTGGAAGGGTTAAGCGTACATATCGGAAGTCAAATAACAAACATTAAACCATTTAAAGATATGTTATCTATATTAGATAAAGTAATTAAAAGAACAAAAATAGATTTTAAATTTATAGATTTGGGTGGGGGCATGGGTATCTCTTACTCGAATAAAGAAAAAAAGCTAAATTTAAAAAAATATTCACAATTAGTGGAAAAATTTATAAAAAATAAAAATGCTAAAATAATTTTTGAGCCAGGTAGAGTAATCGTTGGGGATGCGGGTGTGCTAATTTCAAAAATTCTTTATATTAAAGAAAGCGCCAATAAAAAATTTATTATTTTAGATGCAGGGATGAATGATTTAATAAGACCAGCTTTATATAATGCAAAACATCAAATAATACCTCTTAAAAAAACAAATAAAAGATTTACTGGAAATATTGAATTTGTGGGACCAATTTGTGAAAGTTCTGATAAATTTTTAAAACAAAAAGGGTTTGTAAAAATTAAAGAAGGAGACTACGTAAGTTTAACTCATGTTGGTGCTTATGGAATGTCTTTATCTTCAAATTATAATATAAGACCAACTGTTGCTGAAGTTATGGTAACTGGATCAAATCATAAGTTGATTAGAAAAAGACAAAGTTTAGAAAATTTAGTCAAAAACTAATATACAACTTAAATTAAATGTTATTAATAAGATCAATACTATTTAATCTTTTTTTATACACAGGAATAGTTCTTGTATTTTTAGTAGCTATTCCAACACTATTAATGCCTCCCAAATTTACTTTATTTTTTGGAAAATTTTTAGGGCACTACGTAGTTTTTGTTGTAAGATTTTTTTTGAGTACAAAAGTGGAATTTAAAGGAATAGAAAATATTCCAAAAACAAAAAAATATTTTGTGGCATCAGCACACCAATCAATGTTTGAAACTTTTGCACTTCAAAGTGTGCTTGACTACCCAGTATTTATATTAAAAAAAGAACTTTTAAAAATACCATTAATGGGACTTTATTTAAAAAAAATTAAATCGATAGAAATTATTAGAAATACAACTACAAAAGATAATCTTAGTTTTTTCAACAAAATTGCAAACATAATTAAAAACGAAAACAGGCCACTTTTAATATTCCCTCAAGGAACAAGAGTAAAATTTGAAGAACGGGTACCTTTTAAAAAGGGAGCTGGAAGAATATACGAGGCCCTCAATATTTCTTGCGTTCCCATAGCTTTAAACTCAGGTAAAGTTTGGCCAAAAATTGGATTTATAAAATATCCGGGTAAAATAATAATATCTTTTTTACAACCAATTGAGCCAGGAATAGAAAGGGAAACTTTTTTAAAAATATTAGAAAAAAAAATTTATGACGAAATGGATGCAATAAAATAATTTATACCAATAATAAAAATATTTTATCTCATGTTATGCTTTCATAGGCATAATAATAAATATGCTGTCCTTATCCACTGGATCTTTAATTAAAGCTGGAGAGCCTGTTTCATTTAAGTAAAATATAATTTTTTCACCATTAATCTGTGAGGCCACATCAATAAGATACTTAGAGTTAAAGCTAATATTTAATTCATGATCAAATTTTACTTCTAGAGTTTCGCTTCCATCTCCACTATTAGGATTATTAACTGATAATTTTAGTATATTTTTTAATAATTGAAATTTTACACCCTCTTTTTTATCCGTCGAGACAGAGGACACTCTATCCACAGAACTTAAAAAATTATTTAAATTTATTTCTAATTTTTTTTCATTAGTTGTTGGTATCACCTGAGTATAATTTGGAAACTTTCCATCAATTAATTTAGAAATTAATATGCTATTATTAAATTCGAATTTTATTTTTGATTTTATATTACAGATTTTTATTGTTGCTTCTTGATCTTCTAGTAATGTAACTAATTGGTAAATCGTTTTCTTTGGAAGAATTATAGATTCAAAATTTATTTTTGAGTTTAACTTTGTTTTTGAAATAGACATTCGATGACTATCAGTTGCTGCTGCAGTAAGAAAATAATTTTTGTCATGCTCTGTTTGATGTAAGAAAACACCATTTAGGTAATGTCTCGTTTCATCATTTGAAATTGAAAACTTTGATTTGTTAAGCAATTTTAGTATTGATTTAGAATCAATTGTAAACTCATTATCAATAAAATTTTCATCAACAAGGGGAAAATCGCTTGGACTTAAACATAATAAATTAAATTTTGATTTTTCTGATTCTAATTGAAGTTTGTTTTCATTTACTAAATTAAAATTAATTTCACTACCAGATGATAATTTTCTAACAATATCATAAATTACTGAAGCTGAGGTTGTTGTGCTCCCTTCAGTATATATTTTAATGTTGTTTGTTAAATTGATAAAAATTAAATCAAGATCAGTCGCGGTAATTTTTATAGATGAATTTTTAGCTTCAATCAATACATTAGACAATATTGGTAGTGTGCTCCTTTTTTCTATAACACCTTGACAATAATTTAAAGATTTTAAAAGTTGATCCCTGCTTACACTAAACTTCATCGTGATTTTTATATAGTATCTTATTTTTAAGTTTTTCTATTGCTTTATTTATCTCTTCATCTCTATACTTTAATTTATCAATAGTTTTAACAGAGTGCATAACGGTTGTGTGGTCTCGACCAGAAAACTCTCTTCCAATATCTGGTAAAGACTTTGAAGTTAAATTTTTTGTTAAATACATTGCTATTTGTCTCGGCCTAACCAAATATCTTGACCTTCTTTTTGAAAGCATTTCAATAACATTTATTTTAAAATAATCACAAACAGTTTTTTTAATATTTTCAATTGTGACATAATTTTCTGAAAAATTTATCAAATCTTTTAAAATTATTTTACTTTCTGAAATTGATGGAGATTTATTATATATCCTACTAAAAGATATTATTCTGTTCAGCGCACCTATTGTTTCTCGGATATTAATTTTCATTTCAGAAGCAATAAAATTTAATAAATTTTCGTCTGGTTCAATTATATCGGAAAAAGTTTTTTTTATTTCATTTATTTTACTTTTTAAAATATTTAATCTTAAATCAAAATCTGATTGTTGAATGTCAACCACTAACCCACCAGAAAAACGAGATTTTATTCTCTCTTGAATTTTAGTGAATTTTATTGGAGCTCTATCAGATGAAATAACTATTTGAGAACCTTTATCAATTAAAGCATTAAAAGTATGAAAAAATTCCTCTTGCATTGCCTCTTTGCCAATTACAAATTGTATATCATCTATAATGAATATATCTGATGTTCTGAAACAATCTTTAAATTTTACCATTTCATTATTTCGAATAGATTTAATAAAATAATACATAAATCTTTCAGCAGAGATGAACATAACTTTATTATTTTCCCTCATTTTTAAACCAATTGCATTTAACAAATGAGTTTTACCCATACCTATTCCTCCATAAATAAACAACGGATTGTAGTGAGCAATTTGTTCACAAACTTTTTGTGATACCTGATAGGCAAGATTATTGCTTTTTCCTATAACAAAATTTTCAAAACTTTTGTTTGGATCCAAACGAGTATAATTAATTAAAGAGTCTTTAATAAAACTGACATTTGATGTTTTAGACTCTTTTACAATTTTAAGATTTTGATCTGAAACATTGTTGCTATTTACGCTTAATTCCGATTCAATAATAAAATCAATTCTACTTACGGTTTTTTTATATAATTTTATAACTTCTAATATCTTATCAATATATCTTGAAACTACCCAATCTCTAATAAATCTAGTTGGAGATGAAATCACCAAATAGTGCTGAAATTCTTCAACTAACTTAAGTTTTTTTATCCAACTTTCATAAATATCTTTTCCCAGTTTTTTTTCTATATCTTTACAAATAGTTGGCCAGTCCAAAGATTGAAAATTTGAAGAAATTGTAGCTTCCTGCGTAGAAATATTTTTTTTTCATGAATTAAAAATTTGAATTTCAATTTCTTTAGTCTTGTTAGAGCATTAAAGCAACTAGAAATTTTTTTTAATTAAAAAGAAATAAAATCTAAGATAGAAAATTAAACTTGAAGGTGTTTTAAATTTTTAATAGAATTATTTTTTATCTTTCTAAATTTGCAAATCAATTATGAGACTTATGAACAACTACATATAGATTAGTTTAAAAAAAAATTAATTTATTTAGATAAAATCAATTTTAGATTTATTTATAAAATAAATATTAATCTTGAAAGTTGATCAACTCGAAATTGAAGTTTTCTAAAGTTTATTAATTTTTTTTGTAAGTCTTGATATTTTTCTTGACACAGTTTGCTTTTTTATAATTCCTACTTTAGCTATTTTCATCAATTGGGAATTGAATTTTGGTAATAATTTAATTGCTTCTTTTTTCTTCTTTGCAGTTATTAATAAACTAATCTCCTTGATAATAGATTTATACTTACTTTTTCTAATTTTATTCACGGAAGTCTGTTTATTAACTTTTCTAACTCTTCGAATGGCAGATTTTGTATTAGGCATAAAAGGAAAAGTTATATAACTCTTACATGTGTTGTGGTCAATAAATATTTATTATCATTAGATCTGACATTTTGGACAGTAAAAGGCTGATCTGCTGGATATTGAAATCTTTTGAATATATCCATCACAATTGCGCCTAGGGCATTGAATGTTATTTTTTCCATAAACCTTAAAATTTTGTTGAAAATTTCCTGGAATTCCATCTGTTTTTTTGAAATCCCTAATTGAAGATCCTCCAAATATAATTGCTTTATTTAGAACTTTTCTGGCTTGTAAAATAATATTTAAAATATTCTTTTTTGATAACCGATTAACAGGTTTTGTAGGTCTTAATTTACAGTAATAAAGGATTTCATTAGCATAAATATTACCAATTCCACCAACAAACTTTTGATTCATTAATAAATTTTTTATGTTTATCTTTTTTTTGTAAGTAAAATTTTTAATGTATTTAAAATTAAACTTACAACTAAAAGGATCGGGACCAAGATTGCTTATTGGTTTTTCAAATAAATAATTTTTTTTTAATAATTTAAAATAACCAAATCTTCTAGGATCATTATAAATCATTTTGACTTTATTACTAAAACTCATTTCAATATGGTTATGCTTTGATGGTAAACATGATGAATGATAAAAACTGGCATTAGTATTGCTTTTATTATTTTCTTCAACTAAATGAATTGTTCCTGACATTCCTAAATGGATTAATAATTTTTTTGAAAAATTAATGTGAAAAATTAAATATTTCGATATTCTAGAAATATTGTTAACAACATGATTTTTAAGATTTCTACTAATCGAATAAGGAATTTTGTATCTTAAATTTCTATTATAGATCCTAATTCCTATAATCTTGCTAAATCGTATCTTTTTTTGAAGAGATCGCTTTAAAACCTCAACTTCTGGTAATTCCGGCATGAAAATATTATATAATATTTAAAAAAAATATTTTAATTAATAAAATAAAATTACCCATGAAGTCTAATATCACTGAAAAAAAAATGTTAGTCCAAAAGGTATTTAACAAAGTTTTTGATAAATATGACTTGATGAATGATATTTTATCTTTGGGTTCACATAGATTCTGGAAAAAACAAATGATTAACTGGCTTTCTCCCAATAAGAATACCGTTTTACTAGATATGGCATCAGGCACTGGAGATATCACAAAATTGTTTCTTAAACATATAAAAAATAAAGGAACAGTATATGCGGTTGATTCAAATTCAAAAATGTTGGAAATTGCAAAAAAAAAACTTGGTAAATTTAAAAATGTAAAATGGTATTTGGGTAGTGCTGAAAAACTAAGTTTTAAAGATAACTATTTTGATTATTATTCTATTAGCTTCGGACTAAGAAATACAAATAATATAAATCATGTGCTGCAAGAAGCATACAGAGTACTAAGGCCAGGAGGAAGATTTATATGTCTAGAATTTTCGAAAATTAAAAATTATAATTTTAAAAAGTTATATGATTTTTACTCAAAAAGTATTCCAAAAATTGGAAATATCGTGGTTGGAGATAATCAGCCATACGAATACTTGGTAAAAAGTATAAAAAATTTTTATAATCAAGAAGAATTAATTGATTTAATGAAAAAGAATAATTTTTATAAATCAGAATATAGAAATCTTAGTGGTGGCATCGTCGCAATTCACTCCGGTTGGAAAATATAATCATGTTTAAAAAAATATTTTTATTATTCAGAATTGGAAGAAAATTAGCTAAATCGGGTGCAATCAACTCAATTTCGGAAATTTACAACCCACCAATATTAATTAAAATTTTTTTTTTTATTTTAGGTTTTAGCTTAAAAAATAACGAGCAAAAAAAAAAGAAAGTGCAGGTCAAAGATTATGCTCCTCTCTTCAAGAGATGGGTACAACATTTATTAAACTTGGTCAGTTTTTGGCTACAAGACCTGATATTATTGGAGAAAAATTAGCAAAAGATTTAGAAAAACTCCAAGATAAACTTCCTTCTTTTAGTAAAAATGAAGCTTCCTTAATTTTAAAAAACGAATTTGGAGAAGAAACATTCCAAAATATTTATGAATTTAGTGAACCTATTGCTGCTGCTTCTATAGCGCAAGTGCATTTTGCAAAAATAAAAAACAATGGTGTAGATAAAGAAGTTGCAATAAAAATACTGAGACCTTCGATTCAAAAAATTTTCAATGAAGAATTAGATGCCCTCATGTTATTAGCTTATATTATTGAAAATATAGTAAGAAAAACAAAAAGACTCAAATTAACTGAGGTTGTTTACTTACTTAAAGAAATTACAAACATAGAAATGGATTTGCGATTTGAGGCTGCTGCAGCTAATGAATTATATGAAAATACCAAAAACGATATCGGATTCAATGTACCTAAAATTTACTGGAACTTTACTACCGAAAATGTACTTACATTAGATAAAATTGAAGGTATCTCGATTAGAGAAACTGAAAAACTTATAGAAAATGGAATTGATGTAAAAAAAATATCCAAAAATTTAATACAACATTTCTTAAGACAAGCAGTAAGAGATGGTTTTTTTCATGCAGACATGCACCAAGGCAATATTTTTATAAATAAAAATGGTGATATAGCTCCCGTAGATTTCGGAATTATGGGAAGACTGGATAAATTAAACCGAAGATATTTGGCCGAAATTTTATATGGTTTTATAAATAGAGATTATAAAAAAGTTGCGGAAGTACATTTTTTAGCTGGTTTGGTATCAAAAAAATTTTCAATTGATGAATTTGCTCAATCGCTACGATCTATTGGTGAACCAATTTTTGGTCAATCAATAAAAGATATATCTGGTGGTAAACTTTTAAAGCAATTATTTGTTAATACAGAAAAATTTAATATGCAAACACAACCTCAGCTTTTACTTCTTCAAAAAACTATGGTTGTTGTAGAAGGAGTTGCACGAAAATTAAATCCCGATACTAATATTTGGGAAGTTTCAAAACCAATATTGGAAACATGGTTAAAAGAAACTAAAGGTCCACTAAATAAAATAAGTGAAACAATAGAAAATGCATCGGACGTATTAAAAAGATTTCCAGAATTGCCAAAAATTATGGATAAAGCCAACGAAGCATTAACAATAATTGCAGAGGGAAAATTGTCTTCTAATTCGGCTTCATATTATTCATTGAAGGAGGAAGAGCTAAAAATGAAACTATTTAGAAACAACTTGATATCTGCTTTTTTAGTTCTTGTAATTTTTCTACTATTGGTATTCAAATAAACAAAATGAATTACTTAGAAAATAAAAAAATACTATTGATAATAACTGGTGGGATTGCAGCGTACAAAACTCTTGAATTAATCCGTTTATTAAAAAATAAAGGAACTGAAATAAAAACAGTTTTAACTAAGAGTGGAAAAGAATTTGTAACACCATTATCAATTACATCTTTAACTCAAAATAAAGTATATGAAGAATTATTTGTTTCTAATAACGAGGCAGAGATGGACCATATTACGCTCTCTAGATGGTGCGATGTAATATTAGTGGCTCCTGCAACAGCAAACACAATTTCAAAATTCTCCTATGGAAATGCTGAAGATTTGGCATCAACTTTAGTTCTAGCTTCAGATAAAAAAGTAATCTTGGTACCTGCAATGAATGTAAGAATGTGGATGCATCAAGCAACACAAGAAAATATCTCTAAACTATTAAATTATGGCTATCTTTGTGTAGGACCAGAGATTGGGGAAATGGCGTGTGGAGAATATGGTGAAGGTAAGATGTCAGAACCAACAAAAATTATTGAATTTTTAAATAACTTTTTTTCTGAACTAGAAAAAGTTTCAAAAAAGAAGCTCAAAGCGATTGTGACTTCGGGTCCTACAAAAGAATATATTGATTCCGTAAGATATATTTCTAACAATTCAAGTGGTAAACAAGGTTATGAGATAGCAAAATCTCTATTAAAAAATGGAGTAGATACAACTCTTATTACTGGCCCAACCAATTTATCAGATCCAAAAAATTTAAAATTAATAAAAATTCATACTGCAGAAGAAATGTATGAAGAAACAAAAAAAAATCTTCCAGCAGATATTGCGGTATGTGCTGCTGCCGTAGGTGATTTTAAAGTATCAAAATTTCAAAAAAATAAAATTAAGAAACAAGACAAAATTAACCTAGAACTAGAAAAAAATAGGGATATATTGAACTATTTGTCTACTCACAACTCTTTAAGACCTAAGCTAGTCATTGGTTTTGCTGCTGAAACAAATAATATTATTGAAAATGCTGAAGCAAAGATTTCAAAAAAACATTGTGATTGGATAATTGCAAATGACGTATCAAAATCTGAGATTGGCTTTGATTCAGACTTCAATGAAGTTTCAATAATTTATAAAGATAAAAATAAAAAAAAAGAGTTAATTTCAAAAAGAAAAAAATCTGAAATAGCAGAAGAAATCACCAAAAGAATACTCGAAAACTTCAATACCTAACCAGTCTATGGTTAAATTGTTGATCAAAAAACTTCAAAAAAATATCATTTTACCTGAATATAAAACTGATGGTTCATCTGGAATGGATCTTATGGCTAATGTTGAGCAAACGGTTAAAATATTACCAGGTGAAAAAAAAATAATTTCTACTGGTATAATGGTGGCTATTCCAGAACAATATGAGATACAGATAAGACCTAGATCTGGATTAGCTGCAAAAAATGGAATTAGTGTCCTAAACACACCTGGTACAATTGATTCAGACTATAGAGGTGAAATCAAAGTAATATTAATTAACCTTGGAAAAGATATTTTTGAAATAAATAAAAATGATAGAATTGCTCAAATGATTGTCTGTCCAATCATTAAAGTTGAACTTAAAGAAGTAGAAAGTTTACCTGAAACCGTGAGAGGAGAAGGTGGTTTCGGTTCAACTAATAAATAATTTAAATTCACAATGAGATTAACTGGAAAACAAATTCAAAGATATTCTAGACAAATGGTATTAAAAAAAATAGGTCCTATTGGTCAAAAAAAACTTTTAAATTCAAAGGTTTTAGTAGTAGGTGCTGGTGGTCTTGGCTCACCTATTTTAATTTATCTTGCCGCATTAGGAATTGGTAATATCGGCATAATAGATCATGATAAAGTAGATTTATCAAATCTTCATAGACAAATATTATTTGAAACAAATGATTTAAAAAAACAAAAAGCAAAAATTGCAAGTCAAAAGATTAAAAAAATTAACTCAGATATTAATGTTTCATATTATCAAAAAAAATTGAATCACGGTAATATCGATAAGATTGCCAAAAAATATCCAGTATTAGTTGATGGAAGTGACAATTTTAAAACAAAATTTTTAATCAATGATTATGCAGTTAAAAACAAAAAAATATTAATTACTGGTGCTATTAACAAATTTGATGGACAAATATTTACATTTAATTTTCACAACAATAAAAGATCTCCATGCTTAAGATGTTTTTTTCAAACATATCCATCTGATCAATTACTAAATTGTGAAATTGATGGAATCCTGGGTACATTGGCTGGAATTGTTGGAAGCATCCAGGCAAATGAGGTTGTTAAGGAAATATTAAATATTGGAAATTCTTTGTGTGGTTACATGTTAATTATTAATTCCCTCGAACTAAATTTTAGAAAAGCAAAAATAACAAAGAAAAAAAATTGTATTTGTGATAAATAAAAAAATAAAAATTTTAATTTTAATTTTTTTTTTTAACTTTTTATTAGTTAATAATACATTGGGTAATGAAAAAGATTATTTTTTAACTTTAAAATACAATAAAGTAAAAGTAAGACAAGGACCTTCTTTTGAATATCCAGTTAAATTTATTTATAAAAAAAAATATTTACCTGTAAAAATTATTGATAGCAAAGATAACTTTAAAAAAATAATCGATCTAAAAAATAATGATGGTTGGATTCATGTTTCTCAATTGGCAAAGAAAAAATCTGCTATAAATATTTCTAATTTATCTATTGTCTTTAAAAAACCAAATATTTATTCACAACCTTTAATTAGATTAGAAAAAGGTAAAATGGTAATCATAAAAAAATGTAGAGATGAGTGGTGTAAAATTACTTCCGGTGGTTATGGAGGCTGGATTTTCAAAAATTCTTTATGGGGAAAAATTAAATAAAATCTTTAGCTAAAGATTCTTTATTTTTTTTCTTTAATATCCCATCTAAGTCTCTTCTTAATCTAGACACGTCAAATTTAATATTGTTTAAATTTTACTTTAGATCAAAACGGTCTAGATTCATCACTTTTGTCCACGCAGATATAAAATCAGCAAGAAACTTAGGTTTAGAATCTTCACAAGCATAAACTTCTGCTATTGCTCTTAGCTGAGAATTTGATCCAAATATAAGATCAACACGAGTACCAGTCCACTTAACTTTGTTTGTTTTACGATCTCGTCCCTCGAATAAATTTTCTTCTTTAGAAATTTCTTTCCACGTTGTGCTCATATCAAGCAAGTTAACGAAGAAATCATTTGTAAGTGTCTCTGATTTTTTTGTGAATACTCCATGTTTAGACTTATCGAAATTTGTGTTTAATACACGCATACCGCCAACTAGAACTGTCATTTCAGGCGCAGTGAGTTTAATTAGCTGCGCTCGATCAACTAACATTTCCTCAGCTGATACAGTAGATTTATTTATAAGATAGTTTCTAAATCCATCTGCTTTTGGTTCAAGTAAACCAAAAGAATGTATATCTGTTTGATCTTGTGATGCATCTCCACGACCCTGCGTAAATGGGACTTCTACTTTGTGGCCAGCTTTCTTAGCTGCATTTTCAATTGCTACACAACCACCTAAAACAATCAAATCAGCTAGTGAAACCGTTTTGCTTTTAGTATTAAAACCTTTTTGTATCTTCTCTAAAGTTTTAAGAACCTTAGATAATTCAGATGGATTATTTACTTCCCAATCTTTTTGTGGTGCAAGTCTAATTCGTGCTCCATTAGCTCCACCTCTCTTATCTGAACCCCGAAAAGTTGATGCGGATGCCCAAGCTGTAGAGACTAGCTGGGAGATAGAAAGTCCTGATTTTAATATTTTTGCTTTAAGAGTATTAATATCTTTATTTTTAAGTTTGTATTTAACTTTTGGTATAGGGTCTTGCCAAATTAGTTCTTCTTTTGGAGTTTCTATGCCCAAATAACAAGCATGAGGTCCCATATCACGGTGCGTAAGCTTAAACCAAGCTCTTGCAAATGCATCTGCAAACTCATCTGGGTTTTCATGGAATTTTTTAGAAATTGGTCCGTATTTAGAATCCATTCTCATAGAAAGGTCTGTGGTTAGCATCATAGGAGGATGTTTTTTAGTTGGATCGTGTGCATCCGGAACAACATTTATATTAGCGCCATTTTTTTTAGGTTTCCACTGATGTGCGCCTGCGGGGCTCTTTGTTAATTCCCACTCATGCCCAAATAAACAATCGAAATAACCCATATCCCACTTTATAGGATTCATTGTCCAAGCTCCTTCGAGTCCACTACTGATAGTATCAACTCCTTTACCACTTTTATAATTACTATTCCAACCAGTAACTTGATCTTGAATTCTTGAACCTTCTGGTTCCGGACCTTTGTGTGATTCAGAGGCAGCACCATGAGATTTTCCAAAAGTATGCCCGCCAGCAATAAGGGCGACTGTTTCATAGTCATTCATCGCCATACGACCAAAAGTTTCACGAATATCGTGAGCAGCTAAAAGAGGGTCTGGATTGGCATCAGGGCCTTGTGGATTTACGTAAATCAAACCCATATGAGTTGCGCCTAAAGGATTTTCAAGATCTCGCTTGCCGCTGTAGCGGTTAACACCGAGCCATTCTTTTTCAGATCCCCAATAAATATCTTCTTCGGGTTCCCAAATATCTTCTCGACCACCTCCAAAACCAAAAGTTTTAAATCCCATTGACTCCAAAGATACGTTTCCAACTAGGATGAAGAGATCAGCCCATGAAATTTTTTTACCATATTTTTTCTTAATAGGCCAAAGTAATAATCTTGCTTTGTCGAGATTAACATTATCTGGCCAGCTATTTAGTGGAGCGAAACGTTGATTGCCGGTCCCAGCCCCACCACGTCCGTCGCCAGTTCTGTATGTTCCTGCAGCATGCCATGCCAATCGTATAAACAAAGGTCCATAATGACCATAGTCAGCAGGCCACCAATCCTGTGAATCTGTTATTAATTTATGTAAATCTTTTTTTAATGCTTTAAGGTTAAGTTTTTTGAATTCTTTTGCATAATTAAATTTCTTGTCCATAGGGTCAACTAAAGAAGAATGCTGGCTTAAAATTTTGAGGTTTAAACTATTTGGCCACCAGTCTCTATTGGATGTACCTTTGCCAGTTGGAAACTTTGGAGGTGTTCCTGCACCTATAATTGGACACTTTGATTGCTCACTCATGTAAATCTTGTTTTAAAATTATAATTATTAATTTATAATCATTCTAAACCAAATATATGTAATAACATATGTTATTCAAGTATAAGTTTATTTTAAATGAAAAAAAAAAATAACTATAATTATCAAGAATTAATTGATTGTGGAAATGGTAAACTTTTCGGGAGGGGAAATGCAAAGTTACCGTTACCGCCAATGCTGATGTTTGATAGAATAACGGAAATTAATGATGATAAAGGTGTTTTTAAAAAAGGACTTGTAAGGGCAGAACTTGATATCAAAAAAGATCTTTGGTTTTTTGATTGTCACTTTAGTGGGGATCCTGTTATGCCTGGATGTCTGGGGCTAGATGCAATGTGGCAGCTGATAGGTTTTTTTCTTGGGTGGTTAGGAGAACCTGGTAAAGGAAGAGCGCTAGGTGTGAATTATGTTAAGTTTAAAGGTGAAATTTTAAGACAAGCTAAAAAAGCAGTTTACGAAATTAATATGAAAAAAATTTTAAAAAAAAAAGGAACAACAGTTGGTTTAGCAAATGGAAATTTGTTTGTTGATAATAAAAAAATATATGAAGCAGAAAATTTAAAAGTTGGATTATTTAAATAATTATGAGAAGGGTAGTTATCACTGGTTTAGGCATAGTTTCTTGTATCGGCAATAATAAAGTTGAAGTGTTAGATTCTTTGCTTAATACAAAATCAGGAATAGTATTTTCTGAAGAGCACAAAAAATACAATTTTAGAAGCCAAGTTATTGGACCTATAAAAAATTTAAACTTAGATAAATTTATTGATAGAAAACAAAAAAGATTTATGGGTGAAGGCTCTGCATATAGTTTTATTGCATTAAGAGAGGCTATTGATGAATCGGGCTTGAAAGAAAATGATATTAGTAATGAAAAAACTGGGATTATTATGGGTTCTGGTGGCCCTTCAATTAAAAATGTTGTTTTTGCGGTTGATACTGTTAGAAAATCTTCTCCAAAAAAAATGGGTCCATTTATAGTTCCAAGAACAATGGCAAGCACATGTTCTGCTACACTTGCTGTTCCATTTAAAATCAAAGGAGTAAATTATTCGATAAGTTCAGCTTGTTCAACAAGTGCACATTGCATTGGAAATGGAATGGAACTTATTCAATTAGGTAAACAAGATATAGTATTTGCTGGAGGTGGAGAAGAATTGGATTGGGCTCTTTCATCTATGTTTGACGCAATGCCTGCTTTATCTTCAAAATATAATAATACTCCCGAAAAATCATCAAGACCATATGATGCTGATAGAGATGGATTTATAATTGCAGGTGGTGGTGGAGCTCTTGTTTTAGAAGAATATGAACACGCAAAAGCAAGAGGCGCCAAAATATATGCTGAATTAACAGGCTATGGAGCTACTTCAGATGGGTACGACATGGTTCAGCCCTCAGGTGAAGGAGCTGTTAGATGCATGAAAATAGCTTTAAAAACTTGCAAAAATAAAGTTGACTATATTAATTCTCATGGTACTTCAACACAAATTGGAGATACAAAAGAACTTGAAGCTATTCAGGAAACATTTAAAAAAAATATTCCAAAAATTAGTTCAACAAAATCATTAACTGGACATTCTTTAGGGGCAACCGGAGTTCAAGAAGCAATATATTGTTTACTTATGATGAAAAATAAATTTATAGCAGCATCTGCAAATATCGAAAATATGGATGAAAAGGCAAAAAATTTCCCAATTGTAACAAAGGTTGAAAAAGATAAAGAATTAAATTGTACCATGTCTAATAGTTTTGGTTTTGGTGGAACCAATGCAACATTAATTTTCGAAAAATTAGATTAGATTAAAAAATAAAATGTCATTATTAAAAAATAAAAAAGGGCTGATAATGGGCGTAGCAAATGATCGGTCTATTGCTTGGGGAATAGCAAAAAAATTATCAGAACACGGTGCTGAACTAGCTTTTACTTATTTAGGAGATGCTCTAAAAAAAAGAGTTATTCCACTCGCTGAAAGTTTAGGTTCAAAATTTATTATAGGTTGTAACGTTGAAAATAAAGAGGATATTGTAAATCTTTTTCAAGAAGTTAAAAGTAAATGGAATTGTTTAGATTTTGTAGTACATGCAATAGCTTATTCAGATAGAAACGAATTAACAGGAGAGTATTTAAATACCACTAGAGATAATTTTATAAAAAGCATGATTATTTCTTGCTTTTCTTTTACCGAAGTTGCAAAAGAAGCGTCGAAGATAATGAACAAAGATTCAAGTCTTTTAACTTTAACATATGAATCTTCAAGAGTTATTCCAAATTATAATGTAATGGGTGTATGTAAAGCTGCATTAGAATCCAGTGTTAAATATTTAGCAACCGACTTAGGTGCCAAAGGAATTAGGGTAAATGCAATAAGCGCAGGACCAATTAAAACTTTGGCTGCATCAGCTATAGGTGATGCTAAATTTCTTTATAAATGGAATGAGGATCATTCTCCACTTAAAAGAAATATTAACACCGATGATATTGGGGGAGCAGCTTTATATCTAATAAGTAATTTAGCTTCCGGTGTGAATGGTGAAATACACTACGTTGATGGTGGTTATAACAAAATAGGAATGCCTAATCCAAAAAATATTTCTTAAATTTAACTAGCCTCTTTAATAGAAAGCTTTATTTTTCCTCTATCAAATCCAATAACTTTTACTGAAACTTCATCACCTTCTTTTACAACATCCGTAACTTTGTTAACTCTTTTCGATGCTAGTTGAGAAATATGAACTAAACCATCTTGTTTTCCTAAAAAATTTACAAAAGCTCCGAATTCCATAATTTTTACAATTTTTCCCTTATAAATTTTTCCCATCTCGGGTTTTGCTACAATATTTTTGATAATTTCCATTGCCTTATTTCTAGATTCTTGGTCAGGAGCAGCAATAGTTACCTCTCCTGTATCTTTAACATCTACTTTAGCTCCTGAGGTTTCTACAATTTCTCTTATAGTTGCCCCTCCTTTACCAATAACAGCCGCAATATCTTTTTTATCAACCATTATTGTTTCAATTTTTGGAGTATATTTTGAAACTTCATTTCTAGAATTTTCGATTGCTTTAGACATTTCTTTTAGTATATGAGTTCTTCCTTCTTTCGCTTGTGATAAAGCTTTTTCCATTATTTCAAATGTTATTCCAGTAATCTTAATATCCATTTGTAATGAAGTTATCCCATTTTTGGTTCCAGCAACTTTAAAGTCCATATCTCCTAGATGATCTTCATCACCCAAAATATCTGATAAAATAGAAAAATTATCACCCTCTTTGATTAATCCCATTGCTATACCTGCTATAGACTCTTTAATTGGAACTCCTGCATCCATTAAAGCTAATGATGCACCACAAACTGTTGCCATAGATGAAGAACCGTTAGATTCGGTTATGTCTGAAACTATTCTAAATGTATAAGGAAACTTTTCTTTAGTTGGTAACGAAGAATTAATTGCCCGCCAAGCAAGTTTTCCATGACCAATTTCTCTTCTTCCTGTCATAATTCGGCCGGTTTCACCAACGGAATAAGGAGGAAAATTATAATGCAGCATAAATCTTGATCTATTTAATCCATCTAAACTCTCAATTCTTTGTTCATCTTCAGTCGTACCAAGCGTTGTTGTTACTAAAGCTTGAGTTTCTCCACGTGTAAAAAGAGCAGATCCATGTGTTCTAGGAAGTATTCCTACTTCACAATGAATTGGTCTAATATCCGACAAACCACGTCCATCAATTCTTTTTTTATCTTTAAGAATTTTTGTTCTAACAATTTTTTTTTCCAAACTTTTTAATTCTAATAAAATATCTAGTTCAGAATAATTTTCTTCATTTTCAAACAAAGATTTACATTTTTCTTGAGCTTTAGAAATAAAATTTAATCTTTCTTTTTTATCTTTAGTGGAAAAAGCTTTTTCTAAGTCTGGGGTTAGATTATCTCTAATTTTTTTCTTTAATTTTGATAAATCTTTTTTTTCAAAAATCCATGGTTCTTTGGTACAATCTTTAGTTAGATTTTCAATTGCCTTTACCACCGGGATAAATTTTTCGTGTCCAAATTTTACAGCATTAAGCATTTCTTTTTCAGTTAAACCGGAAGTTTCTGATTCTACCATAAGCACAGCATCTTTTGTACCAGCCACAACTAAATCTAATTTAGATTTTTTTAACTCAGTCTTAGTGGGATTTAAAATATACTTACCATCTACAAATCCTACTCTTGATGCGCCCACTGGGCCTTTGAAAGGCAATCCCGAAATAGCTAATGCTGCTGAAGAAGCAATTATTGATAATATATCAGGTTCATTTTCTTGATCATATGATAATACTGTAGGTAAAACTTGTACCTCATTTCTAAAATTTTCCGGAAACAAAGGTCTCATTGGTCGATCAATTAATCTTGATATTAGAGTTTCTTTTTCTGTTGGCCGTGCTTCTCTTTTAAAATAACCTCCAGGAATTTTACCTGCTGCATAATATTTTTCTTGATAATTTACTGATAATGGAAAGTAATCTGTTTCTGGATTAACTTGTTTTGCAGCAACTACGGTTGCAATAACCACTGTTTCACCACAAGTTGCTATTACAGCTCCATCAGCCTGACGAGCAATCTTACCTGTTTCTAATATGATTTTTTTTCCATCTAGATTTATTTCCTGTTTATGTATTTTGAACATTTATTTTCTTAAATTTAATTTACTTAATATGTTTTTATAAGATTCCATGTTATATTTCTTTAAATATTTGAGTAATTTTTTTCTTCTGTTAACAGCTTTAAGCAATCCAGTAGACGAATGTTTATCTTTTTTGTATTTTATGAAATGACTTGATAGTTTGTCTATTTTTTGTGTTAATAATCCAATTTGGACTTCAGATGATCCTGTATCATTTTCATTTAACGCCAGTAATTTTATTAAACTTTTTTTAGTGTTTGTCATATTTGTATTCATGTGATTCTTTTATTAATTTTTCTATCTTTTCTGCATAATCAAAAGACTTATCATTTATAAATAAAATTTTAGGTAAATATTTCATATAAATTTTTTTTGATAAGGCTTTTCTAACAAGATGTGAAAAATCAGTTAATAAATTTACTGTCTTATCTGCATCTTTACCACCTAATGGTATAACATAAGCTTTGGCATTTTTTAAATCTGGACTCATTCTTACTTCGGTAACAGTAATATTATTTGTTTCTAAAGTTGGGACTTTAGCCTCTCCTCTCAAAAATATTTGACCTAATGATTGTTTAATCATCTCTCCGACTCTTAACTGTCTTTGAGAAAATTGGTTATTATCATGTCTTTTCATTAAATTCTTCTTTCGGTTGTTGTTACTCTATAAGCTTCTATAATGTCTTTTTCTTTATAATCTGCAAAATCTTTTAAAATAATTCCACACTCCATTCCTGCACCAACTTGTTTTGCTACATTTTTTTCTCTATAAATGCTACTGATTTTTCCAGTATATACTATATTACCATCTCGTATTAATCTTGCGCTTGAATCTTGGTTTATCTCTCCTTCAGTAACTTGAGATCCAGCAACTTTTCCAAATTTTGAAACCTTAAATATTTGCTTAATTTCTGCTGAACCAATTATCTTTTCCTCAATATTTGGCTTTAGCATTCCTGATAAATTTGATTTTATAAAATCTAGAACTTCATAAATTATACTAAAATATTTTATCTCTATTTTATTATTTACAGCCATTTTTTTTGCTTCTTTACTTGGTTTAACATTAAATGCAATCAAAACAGCATTTGATGCTTTGGCTAAAGAAACATCAGTTTCAGTTATTAATCCTACATCAGAATGGATTATTCTTGGTAAGACTTCCTCATTTTTAATATTTAAAATAGCAGTTTTAATTGCTTCGCTTGATCCGTGAACATCTGATTTAATGATAATATTTAATTCTATAATTTTGTTATCTTTAAAAGCAGAATCTTGTGTAGCAAAAACCAATGAGTTCTTTTCAGATTTCAGGTTTTCTTTTCTAAATACGTTGATCTCTTTTGCTTTACTTTCATTTTCTACAACAATAAAATCATCTCCTGCTTTAGCAGGACTATTCATACCTAAAATTTCTACTGGCATCGATGGTATCGCTTGCTCAATTATAATTCCTTTGTCGTTTATTAAAGCTCTAATTTTTCCCCAAGTAGATCCACTAACAAAATAATCACCTTTTTTTAAAGTCCCATTGGTTATAATCACCGTTGAAATAGGACCTCTACCTATATCAATTTTTGATTCTAATACAACACCGGACGCTCGTCTCTTATGATCTGCTTTTAAATCAAGTAACTCCGCTTGAAGTAAAATATTTTCTTTAATTTTATCTAAATTTTTTTTAGTTTTTGCAGAAATTTCTGCGAACAATGTATCTCCACTAAGTTCCTCGGCTATTAATTCATGCTCTAACAATTGATTTTTTACATTTTGCGGATTTGCTTCATGTAAATCACATTTATTTATTGCAACTACAATTGGTACTTTTGCTGCTTTTGCATGATTTATTGATTCTATAGTTTGGGGTTTAACTCCATCATCTGCTGCAACAACTAAAACTACAATATCCGTTAACTTTGAACCTCTTGCTCTCATTTCAGTAAACACAACATGACCAGGGGTATCAATAAATGTAATTTTTTCATTATTTATATTTACTTGATATGCTCCTATATGTTGGGTGATGCCACCATATTCTGCAGAAACAATATCTGTATTGCGAATCGAATCTAATAAAGATGTTTTTCCATGATCTACATGTCCCATTACCGTTACAATTGGGGCTCTTTTTTTTAAATCTACACCAGGTGATGAAGAAATTTTATCATTTTTTATATCAATTTTTTTTTCTCTTATAGGATTATGTCCAAATTCTTTTATTAAATATTCGGCTGTATCTGCATCAATAGTGTGATTTATTGTTGCTGTTACACCCATGCTTAAAAGATGTTTAATCAGACTGTTGGCCTGCTCGGCCATCCTATTTGCTAACTCTTTTATCGTTATTACTTTTGGTACATCAACATTTCTGATTATAGGTTTGTCATTTTCTGAGGATATATTTTTTGAAATTGCTTTATTTTCTTTTCTTTTTGCCCTTTTAATAGATGCCAAACTTCTAGATTTAAACTCAGTGGTATCTTCGTTTAAAGCTCTTGAAAGAGTTAGTTTATATTCCCTTTTTTTATCAATTAATTTACTCTTAATTATTTTTTCTTCAACAATTTGTCCTTTGACTCTTCCTGTGGCTCTCTGCTCTGCAAGTTTCCTTTTTTCAAAGTCTTTATTAACTAAGGCCAAATCTTTATTAGGAGTTTTACCAATTTTAGTATCAGATTTAACCTGATTTCTATCAAATTGTTGATTTAATTTTCTAAATCCTGATCTAATATTTTTTTTTTCGACAATTATTGAATTTTTATTCTGACTTTTTACATATTGAATTTTATCAGATCTTTTTTGGGTTGAGCCTGATATTGATAAAGTTAACTTTTTCTTAAAATTTTTCTTTTTCATAAAAATTACTTAATAAACTATATTTCTTGCGCTCATTATTAATTCGTCAGCTTCTTTTTTTGTTAAAGCAAAATCTTCTAAGTAGCCTTTAATTTTTACTTTTTCACCCCTAACAATATCATAACCACCAATAAGTTCATCTGAAGCTAATTCAGCAAAATCTTTTAAATTTAAAATTTTTTGTTCACCTAGAGTCACTAGCATACCTTGAGTCAAACCTTTATGATTAATTAAATTTTCTGCCACACCCAATTCTTTAATTTTTTTTGATATTTCTTCGGCATCTTTTTTTAAAAATTCTGAAGCTCTATTAATCAGCTCCTCAGATGTTTTTTCATCTATTCCTTCAATCTTAGCAATATCATTAACTGTGGATTGTTTTATATCTTCTATTGAAGAAAATCCTTCTGCAACAAGTAACTGACCCAAAGTTTCATCAAGCTCTAGATTGTTTACAAAATTATCTGTTTTTTCTTTAAATTCCATTTGTCTACGCTCTGACTCTTCTTTTTCAGTTAAAATATTTATTTCATAATCCATTATTTTTGATGCCAATCTTACGTTTTGTCCCCTACGTCCTATTGCTTTACTTAGATTCTCTTCATTTAAAATTACATCAAGTTTTTTATTATTACTGTCTATTATAACTTTTTGTACTTCAGCAGGAGATAGTGCATTAACTACTAATACAGCTGGATCCTCTGACCAATGTAATATATCTATTTTTTCACCTTGTAATTCATTTACAACAGCCTGAACTCTACTACCTCTCATACCAACACAAGCTCCAACTGGATCTAGAGAAGTGTCTTTAGTACTTACACAAATTTTAGCTCTGCTTCCTGGATCTCTGGCTGAAGATTTAATCTCAATTAGATTATCATATATTTCCGGAACTTCATGCAGAAATAGCTTTTCCATAAATTTGATATGAACTCTAGATAGGAAAATTTGTTGTCCTCTAGTTTCTCTTCTAACGTCATAACAGTACGCCTTTACTCTATCTCCTGTTTTAATATGTTCTCTAGGTATCATCTCATCTTTTCTGATTATTCCTTCGGCTTTTCCAAGATCAACTATTACATTTCCAAATTCTAATCTTTTTGCTATTCCGCTTAATATTTGATCCTTTTTGTCTTTGAAATCACTATATTGTCGGTCTCTTTCTGCTTCACGAACATTTTGCGTAATAACCTGTTTAGCTATTTGTGCTGCAATTCTTCCAAAATCAAATGAGGGCAAAGTTTCCAATATTTCATCGCCGACTTTTTTATCTTCATTTTCTTTACTAATTTTTTTTGCTTCAGCTAACGAGATTTCAGTATTATGATTAGTTGAATTTTCAACAATTGTCAGAGCTCGGTAAATACTAATATTTCCAGTTAATCTATCAATTGTAACCTTGATATTGTTTTCAAATCCAAATCTAGATTTTGCTGCTTTTTCTATTCCCGATTCCATTGATAATAAAATTAATTCTTTATCAATGGCTTTTTCTGAAGCAACTGCTTCTGCAATTCTAATAAGCTCAAGTTTATCCGATCTTTGATTTAACATTTTTATTATCTCCAAAAAAAAAATGGGCCTAGGCCCATTTTTGAAATTTCAACAATGTAATATGAATATATTAAATTTAATTAATTTTTCAAGATCTACTTATTAAAAAGATCTTTTTTATCAGTTTTTTCCCAAGAAAATGAACCATTGTCTTTTGGTTCTCTTCCAAAATGACCATAGGCTGCTGTACATTCATATATGGGTCTATTTAAACTTAACATTTCTCTAATACCTCTTGGGCTTAAATCGAAATTATTCTTTATTATATTTTCAACATGTTTAGTTTTTTCTTCATCATTATCAAAAAGATCAACATAGATTGATAAAGGTTTGGATACCCCAATAGCATAAGCAAGTTGAATTAAACATTTATTCGCAATTTTTGAAGCAATAACATTTTTTGCAACATATCTTGCGGCATATGCGGCTGATCTATCAACTTTACTTGGATCCTTTCCAGAAAAAGCCCCGCCACCATGAGGTGCAGCTCCACCATAAGTATCAACTATGATTTTTCTACCTGTTAAACCAGAATCTCCATCAGGTCCTCCAATAATAAATTGACCTGTTGGATTTACATAAAACTCATCTTCTTTAAATTCTGATAATAATTCTTTTGGGAATGTTTTTTTTAAATACGGCCGAATAATTTCCTTAATTTGAGATTGATTAACATCTGGAGAGTGTTGAGTAGAAATTACAATTGATGTTACTTTTGTTGGTATTCCGTTTTCATACAACATTGTAACTTGACTTTTTGAGTCTGGCTCTAATTTATCCGTAATACCTTTTTTTCTATCAGCTGCCATTAATTTTAAAATTTTATGGCAATAATAAATTGGTGCTGGCATTAAACTTTCAGTTTCATTACATGCATAACCAAACATTATTCCTTGATCTCCAGCCCCTTCATCCTTATTTCCTTTTGCATCAACTCCCATAGCTATATCTGACGACTGAGAATGTAGATAAATTTCAATATCAGAATTTTTCCAATGGAAACCTTTTTGTTCATATCCAATATCCTTAATGCATTCTCTAACTTTTTGTGTTAATTCATCTTTTTTTATTTCTGGCCCCCTTGTCTCTCCTGCCAGAACAACTTTATTTGTTGTTGCTAGAGTTTCGCACGCTACTCTTGAAAAAGGTTCTTTTGCCAAATAAGTATCCACCACCATATCAGATATACGATCACAGACTTTGTCAGGATGACCTTCAGAAACAGATTCACTTGTAAAAGGATAATTTTTTTTCTTCATTTTTTTCAACTTTTTTAAAGTAAAAAATTAACAAAATATATAAAAAAATTATAATAACAAAAACTTTATTTCCATATTTTGAAAAAATCGTTTTATTTTTATATATTGGTAAGTTCGCTGTGATTGTACTTGCATCATTAAATTTTATTTTATGCAATGTTCTACCATTGGGATCTATAAAAGCTGAAATTCCATTATTGGCAGATCTTGCAATATAATTACCTTCTTCGATTGCCCTATAAATTACCTTGTTAAAATGTTGATAGGGACCTATTGAATTACCAAACCATCCATCTTCTGAAATGTTCACAATTAAATCTATATTTTGCTTTTTAATATTAATTTCACCTGAATAGATTATTTCATAACAAATGAGAGGCAACAATTTAAAATCGTAAAATTTATTTTTTATATTTATTACATTTCTTTGCTCACCTTTGGAAAAAGATTTATATCCATATGTAATTTTTTTTAATCCTATTTTTTGAAAATATTTTTCCATTGGTAAAAATTCCCCGAATGGGACAAGTTTATTTTTACTATAATTACTGATTAGATTTAAATTGTTGTCCATAATCACCAAAGAATTATAAACACTTTCAACATTATTTTTATATTCCAAATTATTAATTCCAAATATAATTAAATGTAAATTTGAAAACGCCTCGTAAAATGTTTTGTGATATTTTTTTATCTCATTTAAATATATGGATGGAAACATTCCTTCTGGCCAAATAAAAATAGTTTTTTGATCAGCTTGCGGATTGCTTAATTCTATCAATTTTTTAATTATTACGTCATTATTTTCACTTTTGAGAAATTCTTTTAAATCAATATTTGGTGATATTATTTTTATTATAAAATCATGTTTTTCGATATTTTGTTCTTTATATTGTGATAAAATCTTAAATCCATAAAAATAATTTGTAGCAAAAAGAATTAATAAAAAGGAAAGAAACCAATATTTTTTATTATATTTCGTCTTAACAAATAAAATAAAAGGTAAAGAAAAAATAGTTATAGATATTAAGTTTAATGAATAAGTTCCAATGATAGAAATGACTTGAATTATTTCTAAAGACCATGACCAACTATATGCAATTAAATTCCATGGAAAACCACTTAATATACTTCCACGTACAAATTCTAAAATTGAAAATATTAGAGAAAAAAATAAAACAAAACTTATTTTTTTAGAAACAAATTTTTTTAGTATTAATGTACTTGTCCCATAAAAAATTGCCAGAAAAGCAGGAACTAAAATAATTGCAAAAGGAATTAAATATCTGAATATTTCGTCGTAAGTAAGAGAAATTGAAATCCAATATAATCCACTTAAAAAATAACCAAAACCAAAAAACCAACCTATAAGAAAAAAATATTTATTATTTAATTTAAATTTTTTTCCAACATTTAAAAGATACAAGAGAACAGAAAAAGTTAAAAAATTTATAAAAGTAAAATTGTAAGGTGAAAAACTAAAAGAGGTAAAAAAACCCAAAATAAAAGGAATAAAAAAAAAAATATAATTTTTATATTTAAATGTCTGATTCAAAGCCATTTTATTAAACTATTTTTAAAATCTTATCTTCTATTTCTTTCATTATTTTATAATCTCTAACTTTTTTGTGATCATATCCCAACAAATGCAAATATCCGTGAATCCACATTTTATCAAATTCCAAATCAAAGTTACTATCTTTTGATCTTTGATTGATTATCTCATAACTTAGAGCAATATCTCCTAAATAAATTTCTGTATTAGTTTTTTTTTTAAAATCTGCGGTACCCAAATTTGGAAAAGATAAAACATCCGTTGTTTTGTTCTTGTTTCTAAATTTATTATTCAAATATTTCATTTTAGAATTACCAGTTAACAAAATTGTCAATGAAAAACGCTTTTTTTTTAATGAATTGAATTTAAATATTTTTTTGATTTTTTTTTTTATATAATTACTTGGATCTTTAATTTTTTTGTTCCATGATTTATTTTCTACTACCACATCGGCATTAATCATCTTTAAAATCATCATATGCTTTTACGATTTTGGTAACTAACGGATGTCTTACAACATCAGTGTGATCAAAATCCACTATAGATATTTCGTCTAAGTTTTTTAATAAATCTTTTGATCTAAGCAATCCTGAATGATTTTTATTTATTAAATCAACTTGTGAGGAATCTCCGTTTATAATAATTTTTGAGTTTTCACCTATTCGAGTTAAAAACATTTTGATTTGAGTATCGGTAGCATTTTGTGCTTCATCAAGGATTGCAAATGAATTCTTTAATGTTCTTCCTCTCATGAAAGCCACAGGTGCTATTTCGATGTCACCTATTTCTATTTTTTTTTGTATTTTTTCATAATCTAAAAGATCATAGAGAGAATCATACAAAGGTCTAAGATATGGATCGACTTTATCTTTTATGTCTCCGGGCAAGAATCCTAATCTTTCCCCCGCTTCAACTGCTGGTCTCGATAAAATAATTCTATCAATTTTTTTTTCAAGAAGCATTGTTAATGCGACCGCAACAGCCAAATAAGTTTTCCCTGTTCCCGCAGGGCCATTAGAAATTACAATGTCATTTTCTTTTAAAGCCCTAATATAATCCTTCTGCTTCTTTGATCTTGGAATTACAGTTCGTTTAGGAGTTTTAATTAGATAATCTAATTGATGTAAATTTTTATTATTTTTTTCATCTACCATAAATCTATCCACAGATGAAATTATATCTTTTTTTTCTATCATACCATAAGTTTTAAACTGATGAGTCAGAAACTCTACGGCCTTTCTAACTAGTTCATTTGATTTTTGATCTCCTTTTATTACAATAGAATTACCACGAAAATAAATATTTGATTTACTTAGTTTTTCTAACTCCTTTAAATTTGAGTCAAGTTCACCAACTACACCCTTTAAAATATTATTATTTTGAAAAACTAAACTAATTGAACCATTATCAGAGTAAACTATTTTTAAATCTTTTCTAACAGTGTTTAAATTATATTTTTCCATAAAGTCATGCTGCTTTAAATTTATTATCCATATGTTTACCAAATAAATTATTTTGATTTGAAGAAATTATTTCAACCTCAATCAGATCACCTGGATTACAGAATGTTGATTCAAATATAACTGGGGTCATTTTTCTAGTCCTTCCAAAAAAGCTATTTTGATTTTTTAATTTATTTTCAACTAAAACCTCAATTTTTTTTTTTTCTAATTCCTTATTTTTATTTAGTTGTAAATTAAAGAGTTTGTTCTGAATTATTTTGAGTCTATTTTTTGCAACATTACTATCATTTTTTTGTAATTTTGAGGCTGGCGTACCTGGTCTTGCACTAAAAATAAATGAATAAGAATTAATAAATTCAATTTTTTCTACTAAATTCATGGTTTTTTCAAAGTCCTCATCATCTTCTTCTGGATATCCAACGATAAAATCACTTGAAAAATTTATATTAGAATTAATTTTTTTTAATTTTTCAATAATTGAATAATAAAATTTAATGTCATGCTTTCTATTCATGAGTTTTAAAATTTTATTTGATCCACTTTGCACAGGTAAATGTAGAAAAGGCATAAGTTTTGAACAATTTTTAAAGCAATCAATCAAATCCTCTGTCATATCTTTGGGATGAGAAGTGGTAAATCTTATTCGAATAAGATCTTTGATTTTTTCTAATTCTAATAATAAATTTGACAACTTATATTCTTTGCCATTTGATATAAAATGATAGGCATTAACATTTTGTCCTAATAAGGTAATCTCTTTAGATCCATTTTCCACCAGGTTTTTTGCTTCATTAATTATTTGATCAAAAGTCCTCGAATATTCTGGTCCCCTAGTATAAGGCACAACACAAAAATTACAGAATTTATCACAGCCCTCTTGAATAGTTAAAAAACTTGAAATTTTACTATTATTATTTTTTATTTTTTCTAATTCATCAAATTTTTTAATAACATTAAATTCAGTCAAATTAATTTTCTTATTTTCTCTAAAATAATTTGAAATTTTATCGTTAATTTCATGATAGGATTGAGGACCTATTACCATATCAATATAGGAGTCTCGTTTTAACATTTCTTCTGACTCTGCTTGAGCTACACATCCGGCAACTATAACTAGAGGTTTTTTATTATTTTTGAAATTTTTTTTTATCCGACCAATTTCAGAATAGACTTTTTCCGTAGCTTTATTCCTTATGTGGCAAGTATTCAAAATACAACAGTCTGCATCGATCTGAATATTTGTTTTCTCATACCCAATTAATTTAACTAAATCTATAATACGATTAGAATCGTATTCATTCATTTGGCATCCAAAAGTTTTTATGAAAATTTTTTTTGACAATTAAAATCTATTTCTTTTTTTTAATACCATAAAGTTCCAATTTATGATCTACTAGCTGATATCCTAATTTTTCAGCAACTGTATTTTGGAGCTTTTCAATATCTTCATCAACAAATTCAACTATTTCTCCAGATTTAATATCAATCAAATGATCATGATGACTTTCGGATAACTCTTCGTATCTTGCTTTTCCTCCTCTGAAATCATGTTTTGTTAGTATTCCTATTTCTTCAAAAAGTTTTACAGTCCTATAAACAGTTGCAATGCTAATTTTTGAATCAATTTTGGAAACTCTCTTATATAATTCATCAACATCAGGATGATCGTGAGAACTCGACATAACCTGAGCAATTAATTTTCTTTGATCGGTTAACTTTACACCTTTTTGCTTACATTTCTCGTCTATATTGCTTGTCATTTTTTCTTAAATATATTTTAACTTATATATAGTGGTTTAATCAAATTTTTTGTTAAACATCCCTTCTCATATAAAAAAACAATATTCATATAATCCATGTCTTTTAAATCATGAGAATTAAATCCATATAAATTTAATTTATTTGTAATAGACAAACCTTTTGCCACTGCAATTGATGTTCTAATTCCAGAAAAACTCCCAGGTCCTTGATTTACGAATAAATGGCTTATTTTACTTAATTGAATATTATTTTGATTTAAAAAATCAAACAATAAAATAGAAAATTTTTCATAATTATTTTTACTACTTTCAAAAGATTTATTATAAGAATAATTATTAAAGTGTGAAAAAAAATAAATTTTATCTGAGGCTCCATCAATGACTAAGAAATTCATTTTAGTATATTTATTAATTGTTATATTTTTAAATTCAAATTCTTATGGTGAAAATAACAGATATTTTGAGTTTGATAAGGGAATTATTGCTCTCATGTATCACCGTTTTAATGAACATAAATATCCATCCACAAACATTCAAATGGATATATTCAAAGAGCAAATTAATATTATTGAAAATGTTAAGATAAATTTTCTACATCCAAATAATCTTAACGAAGAAATTTCAAAACCTAACGAAGTAAAAAAAATTTTACTTACTATAGATGACGGATTTCAATCTTTTTATGATAATGCATGGCCCTTCCTAAAAAAGAAAAATATTCCATTTATATTATTTATTTCAACAGTTTATGTTGGAAAAAAAGGTTATATGAATTGGGAACAAATAAAAGAAGTTGAAGAAAGTGGTTTGGGAATTATTGGAAATCACAGTCATACCCATGAATATCTTGTTGATAAAACAAATAATCAAATCATTAATGATATAAATCAAGCCGTTGAATTATTCAAAAAAAAATTAAGTCACAACCCAAAATATTTTTCTTATCCCTTTGGAGAATATAATAATGATTTCAAAAAAATTTTAAAAGATTTAAATTTTAATATTTCATTTGGTCAGCATTCTGGGATAATTGATGGCACAAAAAATTTTTTGGAACTTCCTAGATTTCCTATTAACGAAAAATATGGAAATTTAGATCGATTTAGATTTATTTTGAATTTACTTCCATTTCCTTACAAAAAAATATACCCCGAAAATAGATATTTGCAAGAAAATGAAAACCCTCCAAAATTAAAGATTGTATTTTTCGAAAATCAAAAAAATTTAAGAAATATTAACTGTTTTTCTAACGAGGGAAATCGATGGAGAGATTCTAAAATAAAATTTGAAGAAAAAAATATATTAATAATTGATTTTGACGAAAAATTTATTACTGAAAGAGGTAGAATTAATTGTTCTCTTAATGATGATGAAGGATGGAGATGGTTAGGAATTCAGTATGTTATTTCTGAATATTAAATTTAATATTTATAGATTAATACCTCTTCTCAAACCAATAGAAAAAAGTTTTGCATTTTCAAAATCTAAAAGTGAGTTTTTTTTAATTGTTAATTCTAGTTTTTTTGTATATTCCTTTCCAGTCGCTGCATATTTATCTAAATATTGAGTTAATTTTAATCCAGTCACTTTTTCATTTCGGCTTCTTAAATTTGCTCTTGCTTCTCTAAATTCTGTATAACCGCTATGAGTATTTAAGTTTTTTTTGTAGGCTTTAATTGATGCTGTAAGAATTTTAAATTGCATAACTTTATGACCACCATCATTAACTTCTAAAGGTTTTAAACCATTGTCTGACCATGTCCACTGACCATATAGGGCGTTACCTTCTAATGCGAATCTTGAAGTTCCCCAGCCACTTTCTATTGCTGCTTGGGCTATAGCTAAAGATACTGGAACAATATCCATTCTTATTTTTAACTCTGAAATATCAGAATTTTTTATTTTGTATTCTTTAAATTTCCATTTTAACCAATTTTTCTCATCTTTATTGTTAGATTTTTTAGCAAGTATCTTAAATAATTTTTTTCTATCTTCTTCAATTTTATTATTTTCATGCAAAATTAGTGGAAGAATTATCTTGATAAATAATTCTTTTCTTTCCTTAGAATCTTCAATCAAAGATAGGTCTTTGGGAAGTAAAGAAATATAAAATGGCTTAACTTTCTTACCTTTTCTGATTTTAGATAAATCGTAATCATGATCTTCAAATAAAGAAGAAACGACTGACGCATTTAAGCTTATTGTATTATCAATTAGACTGTCTTGTTTCTGTTGTTTATTTTCAGTAACTACAAAATTTTCTTCACTTTTATATGTTTTTATTTCATTCTTTTCTAAGATTCTATCAATATTGTAATTTTTGTGTTTGACAATTTCATCTTTATTCTTCCAAAAATCAGAATTAACTTTGTGAAAAACATTTATCAGATGTGGCGCTCCACCAAAAAAACCTATAATTACTATTGCAACTGCTGCGGTATAATACAGTTGTTTCAAATATTTACTTTTGAAAATTATTAAACGGCCAAATTTTGATAAGGATTTTTTAAATGGAAGTTTTATACTATTCTTTATTAGAAGAAGCTCTATTTGAGCAGTGGTTAGTCTTTTTGCACTTTTAAGATAGTTTTTAATTTCTACTACCCCGTAAAGTTTTGCTAGTTGAATTAGTTGTCGTCTATAACTCGCTTGATATGCTTTTAATTTTTTATTCTTCATTTTTAAATATATATATTCTCTTATATATATTATTATTTTATATAGCTTCTACTGTAAATTTGTCTTTGAACCAATATTTAATATGCCAATTTCATTGTAAATCTTATTTAATTTATTATTAGCAATTGTATTCGCTTTTAGGTTGCCTTCTTTTAACACTGATTTAAGATATTTTTGATCTTTTAATAATTTTTTAATTTCATCTCCAATAGGACAAATTTTTTCTATTAATAATTCTGTAAGTTGTTTTTTTAAAAAAGAAAAATTTTTACCTCCAAAATTTTTTAATATGTTATCTAAACTATTCCCGCTAACACTTTTATATATATTTATTAAATTCATAGCTTCAGCTCTTGAATCAAATTCAGATTTATTTGAAGGAATTGGTAAACTATCTGTTTTTGCTTTTTTTATTTTTTGAGCAATTATGTTCTTATCGTCTTTTAAATTTATCCTGCTTTGATCTGAAGGATCAGATTTGCTCATCTTTTTTTTTCCATCTTTTAAACTCATTATTCTTGAAAATTCCTTTTGTATTAAAGGCTCGGGTATTGTTAAAAAACTTCCACAATTAAAATCACTATTAAATTTTTGAGCAATATCTCTGGTAAGCTCTAAATGTTGTTTTTGGTCTTCTCCAACTGGAACATGAGTTGTATCATATAAAAGTATATCGGCTGCCATTAATGTAGGATAAACAAAAAGACCTACGCTAGCATTTTCTTTATTTACTCCAGCTTTTTTCCTTAAATTGTGTCATTCTATTCATCCATCCAATTCTAGAGACACAATTTAATACCCAGGCAAATTCTGCATGTGCACTTACGCTTGATTGATTGAATAAGATACTTTTTTTATAATCCAAACCTGCCGCTAGAAAGCTAGCGATAATTTCCAAAGTATTTTGTCTAAGTTCTTTGGGATCATTTTTAACAGTTATGGCATGTAGATCAACAACACAATATATACAATCATTACCACTTTGTAAGGCAACAAAGTTTTTTATGGCTCCCGAATAATTTCCCAAATGTAAATTTCCAGTTGGTTGTACCCCTGAAAATACTTTTTTTTTTTTCATATATTAAAAAAACTATCTTAGTTTAATATCTTTAAACTTAAAAGCCCCTGAATAATTTGAAACCAAAAAGTAACTTAATAAACTAACACTTACTATAATAAATAAATAAACAGCTTTCCAACTTTCATTATAATCAAATTTGTCAGAGGAAAAACCTAACATAAAATATAATATTGCTCCCATTACAGCTGTAGAGAATATCATGCGAGAAAACTTATAAATAAATGTTCTGTCAAAATTATGTAGATTTTGTTTTTTTATATAATAAAAATGTAAAATAACATTAATCCAGGAAGAAATTGAAGTTGCTATAGGTATTATAACAAAGCCGAGTTTTCTGAAAAACATTACACTTATTAAAATATTTATAATTACAGATATAACCGATAGATAAAAAGGTAATTTAGTATTATTTCTGGCAAAAAAGAAATTTGAAAAAATCTTTAAAATTGAAAATGCAGGTACACCAAATGCAAAAAAAGTAAGTGCTATGGCAGTATTAGTTACACTTTCGTAATTAAAAGAACCATAACCAAATAGAGATGTAATGATTTCTTCTGATGCTAAAACCAAAGCAGTTCCGGCTGGTATAGATAAAAATAAACAAAGTTCTAAGGCTCTATTTTGTAAATTCATAGACTGTTCATAATTATTATTTTTTATATACTTTGATAGTTCCGGGAGCATAACTGTACCTACAGCTATTCCGGCAACTGCAAGATTTATTTGATAAACTCTGTCAGCATAATAAAGGTAAGAAACTGCACCTGCCTGAAAAGAAGCAATTATAGTTCCAATCAAGATATTGATTTGAGTTACGCCAGATGAAAAAATACTGGGAAGTAGTTTTCCAAAAAAAAATTTAATTTTGTCATCTATTTTTATTTTAATACTTAAAATTGGTTTAAAATTTTTTCTAACAAAAAATAATAAAATTAATAGCTGTAAAAAGCCTGCAAAAGAAACAGCGTACGATAAGGTTAAAACATCTGATATACTGAGCCACTGTGAGTAAAATAATGATCCTATTAAAATTACGTTTAATATAATAGGTGCCGCCGCCGCAACGGCAAATTTATTATATGAATTAAGTATGGCTGCAAAAAAGGAAGCTAAACAAATAAAAAATAAAAAAGGGAAAGTAATTCTACTTAAATCGATCGCAAGTTTTAATTTTTCAGGATCTTTGTAAAATCCTGGTGCTATTAAATAAATTAGCTGTGGCATAAAAATTTCTGCTACTAAAACAAGAAATAACAAAATAATAAAAAGCAAATTGAATACATTTCTTGCAAACTGATCAGCTTGTTCTTTATCCTGTGCTAATTCACCAGCATAGCTAGGAATGAAAGCTGCATTAAATGTTCCTTCTGCAAATAATCTTCTAAATGTATTTGGTAATCTAAATGCAACAAAAAAAGCATCAGCAAAAAGGCTGGTTCCTAAAAAAATTGCAATTAATATGTCTCTTACATAACCAAGTATCCGACTTATTAAAGTAAAAAAACTAAATGTGGAGGTTGAAGCTATTAAGTTCATCTTGACATGTAAGCCTTAATTTTGTGACAATTATAAGATACTCACTTTTAAAATGAAGAAAAAGTCAAAAATAGAAAAATACACAGATCAAGAAGCTTTAGATTATCATAATAGTGGTAAATCAGGAAAAATCGAAATCAATTCCTCTAAACCAATATCGACACAAAGGGATTTAGCGTTAGCATATTCACCAGGAGTTGCTGCGCCAGTCAAAGTTATAGCAAAAAACCCTGATGCAGCTTACGACTACACCACAAAAGGTAATCTTGTAGCAGTAATTAGTAATGGCTCAGCAATACTTGGTCTGGGTAACTTAGGTGCTTTAGCTTCAAAACCTGTTATGGAAGGTAAAGCAATATTATTTAAACGTTTTGCAGATATAAATGCTATTGATTTAGAAATTGATTCTTCCGATCCAAACGAAATTATAAATAGTATAACAAAGTTCGGAAAAAGTTTTGGAGGTATTAATTTAGAAGATATTGCGGCTCCTAATTGTTTTATTATAGAACAAAAATTAAAAGAGAAATTAGATATTCCAGTATTTCATGATGATCAACATGGTACAGCTATAACAACTCTAGCAGGTTTAATTAATGCTTTAGATATTTTTGGTAAATCCATTAAAGATATAAAAGTTGTTGTGAATGGCGCTGGCGCCTCAGCAATTGCTTGTACTAATTTATTTAAAGTCAGCGGTATTCCAAATGAAAATATAATTATGCTTGATAGCAAAGGAGTTTTGTATAGAGGAAGAGACAACCTCGACCAATGGAAATCAGCTCACGCTATAGACACAAAAGTTAGAACACTTGAGGAAGCTATTGATGGGGCAGATGTATTTTTAGGATTATCTAAAAAAAATATTCTCACTAAAGACATGGTGAAAAAAATGGCGAAAAATCCAATAATTTTTGCCTGTGCAAATCCAGATCCAGAAATTAAACCTGAAGATGTTAAAGAAGTAAGAGATGATGCTATCATAGCAACAGGAAGATCTGATTATCCAAATCAGGTAAACAATGTAATAGGTTTCCCTTACATATTTAGAGGAGCCTTAGATGTACGAGCAAAAACAATTAATGAAGAAATGAAAATAGCAGCAGCACATGCAATTGCGACACTTGCGAGAGAAGATGTGCCTGATGAAGTTGCGGCTGCCATGGGTGGAGAAAGACCGCGGTATGGAAAAGAATATATTATTCCTTCAACTTTTGACCCAAGATTAATTAGTATAATACCAGTGGCTGTTGCCAAAGCTGCAATTAAGAGTGGAGTGGCAAGAAAAAAAATTAAAGATTTTGAAGTTTATAAAGATCAATTAAAACAAAGACTCGATCCTTCCGTAACTATAATGCAAGGTATTAATTCACAGATTAAAAAAACTCAGAAAAGAGTTGTTTTTGCTGAAGGAGAGGACGAAAATACTTTAAAGGCAGCAATTGCTTTTAAAAATAGTGGATTAGGAACACCTATTTTAGTGGCAAAAGAAGAAAAAGTTAAAGAAAGATTAAGAGAAATTGGTCTCGATGAAAATTTTAAAATAGAAATAGTCAACTCAACAGATAAAGAAAAGAGAACGAAATACACTCAACTTCTTTATAAAAAATTACAACGAGAAGGACTTTTGGAAAGAGATTGCGATAGATTAATTAGAAACGATCGGGTTATGTTTGGATCATGTATGGTTGCTAGTGGTGATGCAGACGCTATGGTAACTGGCAATACTAGACGTTACTCTGCATCTTTAGATAAAATTAAACGTGTAATAGATCCTCGACCAGGCGAAATAATGTTTGGTCTAAATATGGTGGTAAGTAATGGAAAAACTATATTTATGGCAGATACACATGTTCACGAATATCCAAATGCACAACAGCTTGCTGATATAGCAATATCATGTGCAAGAGTTATTAGATTGTTTGGCTTTGATCCCAAAATTGCTTTTCTATCTCATTCGACTTTTGGAATACCAATGACTCAGAATACAAAACATATAAGAGACGCTGTTGAAATATTAAAAAACAAATCGGTAGACTTTAAATTTGATGGAGAAATGCAGCCAGATGTTGCTTTAGATGAAAAATATAAGGAACTTTATCCTTTCTCTAAAATTGTAGGAAGTGCCAATGTTTTAATTATGCCAGCTCAACACAGTGCTGCAATTTCACTAAAGATGATGAAAACTTTGGGTGGAGCAAAAATTATTGGACCATTTTTAGTTGGGCTAGGACAACCTATTGAAATTGCTCCGTTAAGATCTTCTACTTCTGATATATTAAATCTAGCATCAGTTGCCGCTTATTCTTCCGAGGTTATTGATTATAATAAAAAGAATTAGTTACTTTGTCTACTTAAATCTTCAACAAGCAAAATACTTGCTATAACATTTTCGACATCTAAAACTTCTTTTGCTTCATTAATTACTTTTCTTCTTTCCTCTTCACTATAAGCTATTCCATATATATAAATATTTTTTTTGTATGTATCGATCTTATAATTTGAATTTTTTATCTTTTTATCAATTATCATTGCAACTCTTAATTGGGAAGTTATCAGCGCGTCTTTTAGTGAAACTTTAAAATTAAATTCTTCTTTTATTTTTATATCATTTTTAACTGACCTTGCTCCTTTAGTTTCCCATGCTATTTTTGTAATTTGAAGTTTTTCTTCAGGGCCATCTACTTTGCCTGTTAAGAAAATTCTTCCATCTAAAATTTTAACACCTATTTTAAGAAAATATTTTTTATCAGTTAATAATAGCCTAGCAAGTAAATTTTGTTTCATGATAGAGTCATCAATTTGCGTTCCAAGTGTTCTAGGATCTGTTGCAATGTTAACTCCTCTGCCAAAAATGCTGGTGGAATTATTTGTTCCACAACTTAAAAAAAATAATAATAAAATTATTAATAAAGTAACTTTTTTCATTTTTTTAAAGTTATACAATAATCATAAATTATTTTTTTTGAAATTTTTTCTCTTTTACATATAAAATCTGACACATCTCTATTGCTGTATTTTTTAATCATAAGCTTTATTTCATTTTTAACTGATTCGCTTAATTGATTTAAACTCTTTTTTTTTAAGTTAAATTTATTAGAAATCACTATAGTTAATTCTCCTTTAAGCTTATATTTTAGTAAATCTAGTGAATTCATATCATTTCTGATAAAATTTTCATAAATTTTAGTCATTTCTTTTGCAATCACAATTTTTCTATCAAAAAAATATATTTTAAAAATTTTAATTACTTTGTTTATTTTATTAGGGGAAACGAAAAAAATAATTGAATAAGGAAAATCACATAAATTTTTAATCTCATTTTTAATTTGACTTTCTGAATTTGGTAAAAATCCATAAAATAGAAACTTTTCTTCAAATCCACTAACGCTTAAAGCAGAAATTACTGCCGATGGTCCTGGAATAGGATGAAGTGCAATATCATTTTTAATGCACTCGTTTATCAAAATCATGCCTGGATCAGAAATTACAGGAGTGCCAGCATCTGATATCAAAGATACAATTTCATTTCTCTTTATTAGTTGAATAATTTTCCCTAAACTCTTTCTTTCATTGAATTTGTGATAGGACATCATTTTTGTATTGATATTAAATTTTTTTAGTAATTTTACAGAAGTTCTAGTATCTTCACATAAGATTAATTCGGAATTTTTTAAAACATGAATTGCCCTTAAAGTTATATCTCCTAAATTACCTATAGGAGTTGACACAACATATAGTCCCGATTTAATTTCTTGTTTTATGTCTATATTTTCTTTAGATGATAACTGCATTTTAGATTAATATAATAATTTAAAGTCTTATGAAATCTATTTTGATTCTTGCTTCAATAATTTATCTAAGTTTATCCAATATTTATTGTCTTGCAAAGGAGACAAAACAAGACGAAGGTATTTTAAAAGTTGGACTAATAGTCCCACTTTCAGGAAGACACCAAGAAATTGGGAAATCAGTTCTTAATTCTATAAGACTTGCTTTGTCCAAAATAAATGATGATCAAATAGAAATTTTTCCAAAAGATAACTATTCAAATCCAGAAAAAACTTTACTTGCTGCTAGACAATTGGAAAAAGAAGGAATCCAAATTGTGATTGGACCAATTTTTCATAAAAATTTAATTTATCTTGAAGAAGTTAAAGATATAATTTTTTTATCTTTAAGCAATAAAACTAAAATAATTCCAAGTAATGTAATCACAATAGGTATAAATGCAAATTCTCAAATCAATGCAATTGTTAATTTTATAAAAAAAGAAAATTTAAATAAGACAATAGTCCTTATACCTAGATCAAATTTTGAAGATGAATTAAGAAATGCTTTAGTTAAATCAAAATATGAATTTTTGAATATTTACTCCTATGACGTTGAACCAAATAAATTAACATCTCAAATTGAACAGATCGCAGCTTATAGCGAAAGAAAAAAAAATTTAGAAAAGATAATAGAATTTTTAGAAAAGAGAATAGAAGTTTTAGAAAAAGAGGAAGAGTTAGAAGATCTAAAAAAAAAATACACTCTTGGAGAAGTTGACTTGGATACTGTAGTAATAAATGAGAAAGAGTTAAAAAATCTAAAAAAAAAATATACTTTTTTGGATATTCAAATAAAAGAGAAAGAGTTAGAAGATCTAAAAAAAAAATACACTCTTGGAGAAGTTGACTTGGATACTATAGTAATAAATGAGGAAGAGTTAGAAGATCTAAAAAAAAAATACACTCTTGGAGAAGTTGACTTGGATACTGTAGTAATAAATGAGAAAGAGTTAAAAAATCTAAAAAAAAAATATACTCTTGGAGAAATAAACTTTGATTCTGTGATAATTGCAAATTTTGGTGAAAATTTAAAAAGTGTGACTAATTCTTTTTCATTTTCTGACGTAACAGCTCAAGACGTTAAATTTATTACATTAAATCAATGGTTCGATGAAACTCTACTTAAAGAAAGTTCAACAAATCAAATTTACTTTCCATCTATTAATTTCACTAATTATTCTAAATTTAGAGAAACTTACTTTAAAAGTTATAATAAATATCCACTGCAAATTTCGATTTTATCATATGATATATTAGGTTTAATTTATTATATAAAAAAAGTTCAAGGAAATAATTTAGTAAAAAATATTTTTAACAAAAAAATATCTTATATTGGAGAAGCTGGCGAGTTTTTATTTGAAGACAAAATAGTTACTCATAAACTAGATATCTACCAAGTGTTTGATAATCAATTTTTAAAAATCAATTAATAAACAAATTTGAAATTTTTAAAAAAGCTTTTGACCTATGATTAATTTTAAGTTTTTCTTGCGAGTTTAATTCGCCAAATGTTTTTTCATGTCCTGATGGAATAAATATGGGATCATAACCAAATCCATTACTTCCCTTTTTAGTTCTTGATATTCTGCCTTCAACAATTCCAGTACTCGAAACAAATCTTCCATTGGGCCAATGAATAATTAAACAAGAAATAAACCTCGCAACTACTTCTTTTCTTTTATTCCATTTAAATTTAATTTTTTTTAATTCATTATAAATCTTCTCAATAGCAACGTTGAAATCATTTGTGGGGCCCGCCCATCTTGAAGAATAAATTCCAGGTGCACCTAATAACAAATCTATTATCAGACCAGAATCGTCTGAAATAGTAATTAAATTTGTTTTTTTCGTAAAATACTCTGCTTTAATTTTTGAATTTGCTTCAAAAGTACTTCCTGTTTCTTCAGGGCTGGGTAAATTTAAATCTTTTGGAGATATTTTAATAACATTTTTCGGTAATAAATCACAAATTTCATTAAATTTTCCATTATTATGTGTGCCCACAATTATTTTATCAATTTTTTTCATGAAACACTGGAATTTTAAAATTATTTAACCATATAACATATATATGAAAGTAGAAGAAAAAAACGAATCAGATTTAAAGCAAGATCAAAGCAACAATCCTCAAAGTAAAAAAGATACAGATGTTGTTATTGAAAAAGATAAAATTCAAGATGAAAAAAATAAAGAAGCAGAAGGTTTAGAATCAAAAAATAAAGAAGAGTTAAATGGCAAAAAAGTAAAGGGGCTAGAAGAAAAGATCCTCAGAACATTAGCTGAAATGGAAAATCAGAGAAGAAGATTTGAAAAAGAAAGAGATGAGGCTTTTGAATTTGGAGGATTTGCATTTGCAAAAGAGTCGCTTGCATTAATCGACAATTTAGAAAGAGCAAGAACATCTTTTACAGATAATAAAAAATTTAAAGAAAATAAAGACTTTCCAATAATATTGGAAGCTTTTGAAATATTAGAAAAAGATTTAATTTCTATTTTTAAAAGAAATAATATTGAACAAGTTATTTGCATAAATAAAAAATTCGATCCAAATTTTCACCAGGCAATGCTTGAAATAGATGATACTTCAAAAGAATCAGGAACTGTTGTTCAAGAAATTCAAAAAGGATACACAATGAAAGATAGACTTTTAAGACCTTCTTTGGTGGGTGTTACAAGATTTAAAAGTCAAGAAATCAAAAAAGATAAAGAAAATAAGGATAATCATGACACTAAAAAATAATTATCGAGCTTGTAGTGTTAAAAATAACACCCATATAAAGCAAAAGGTTAAAAAGTTATGAGTAGAGTTATAGGAATAGATTTAGGAACAACCAACTCTTGTGTTGCCATTATGGATGGAACACAACCTAAAGTTTTGGAAAATGCTGAAGGAACGAGAACAACACCGTCGATAGTAGCATTTGGCGAAAATAAGGAAAAATTAATTGGTCAACCTGCAAAAAGACAAGCTGTTACAAATCCAGAAAATACTATTTTTTCGGTTAAGAGATTAATGGGCAGAAATTTTGATGACGCCAATGTAAAAAAAGATATTCAAACGGCTCCATTTAAAATTATTAAAGCTGATAATAATGATGCTTGGATAGAATCAAGAGGAGAGAAATATTCACCTTCACAAATATCTGCTTTTATTTTACAAAAGATGAAAGAAACAGCTGAAAAATATCTTGGTCAAGAAGTTACACAAGCTGTGATAACTGTTCCGGCATATTTTAACGACTCACAAAGACAAGCCACGAAAGATGCGGGAAAAATTGCAGGTCTTGAAGTTTTAAGAATAATTAACGAACCAACTGCAGCTTCTCTTGCGTATGGTTTGGATAAAAAAGGTGGTAAAAAAATTGCTGTCTATGATTTAGGAGGTGGAACATTTGATGTTTCCATTTTAGAAATAGGCGATGGAGTTTTTGAAGTTAAATCAACTAATGGAGATACTTTTTTAGGTGGTGAAGATTTTGACAATACTATCGTAGACTACTTGGTAAGTGAATTTAAGAAGGAAAATGGAATTGATTTAAAGACTGATAAATTAGCCTTGCAACGTTTAAAAGAAGCCGCAGAAAAAGCAAAAATAGAACTTTCATCTGCAACACAAACAGAAGTTAATCTTCCTTTTATCACTGCGGATAAAACAGGACCAAAACATATTAATTTGAAATTTACGAGAGCAAAATTAGAAGCACTTGTGGAAAATTTAATAAAAAAAACACTACCTTCTTGTAGGGCGGCTCTAAAAGATTCTGGATTAAGTGCTGCGGAAATAAACGAAGTGGTATTGGTGGGTGGAATGACAAGGATGCCAAAAGTTATAGAGGAAGTTAAAAACTTTTTTGGTAAAGAACCAAACAAGAGTGTAAACCCTGATGAAGTAGTTGCAATGGGAGCTGCAATACAAGCTGGTGTCCTACAAGGCGATGTTAAAGATGTACTGCTTTTAGATGTGACTCCTCTTTCTCTAGGTATTGAAACATTAGGAGCAGTTTCAACAAAATTAATTGAAAAAAATACAACAATTCCAACAAAAAAAAGCCAAGTATTTTCTACTGCAGAAGATAATCAACCAGCAGTATCAATTAGGGTTTTGCAAGGTGAAAGAGAAATGGCAGCAGATAATAAATTGTTAGGAAATTTTGAGTTAGTGGGGATTCCCAATGCTCCAAGAGGAGTCCCTCAAATTGAGGTAACTTTTGATATCGACGCTAATGGAATTGTTAATGTTTCAGCAAAAGATAAAGGTACAGGAAAAGAACAAAAAATTCAAATTCAAGCTTCAGGTGGATTAAGTGAAGAAGATATTAATAAAATGGTTAAAGAAGCCGAAGCTAATAAAGAAGTGGATAAGAAAAAAAGAGAAACTGTGGATTCAAGAAATCAAGCAGATACCATGTTACATACAACTGAAAAAAGTTTGAAGGAACATGGAAGTAAAATTTCTGATGCTGAAAAAAAAGCAATTGAAACCGCATCTGCAAACTTAAGAAATGCATTGAAAGGAACTGATACAGAAGAAATTAAGAAAAAAACTCAAGAGTTAGTTCAAGCTTCGATGAAGTTAGGTGAAGCAGTTTATAAAAACCAGCAAAGTGCTAATACTCAAAATGCGAAAGATGGAAACAAAAAAACTCAAAGTGAAAATAAAAATGACAATGTTGTTGATGCAGATTTCGAAGAAGTAAAAGAAGATAAAACGAAAGACAAAGAAAAGAGTGCCTAAGACCAACAAACAACGATTGTCTAAACAGTTTATATGGCAAAAAGAGATTATTATGAGGTCTTGGGAGTTGGCAAATCAACGCCACAAGAAGCAATAAAGAAAGCCTACAGAAAATTAGCTTTAAAATACCATCCGGATAGGAATAAAGGTGATAAAGCTGCAGAAGAAAAATTCAAAGAAACAAGCGAAGCCTATCACGTATTATCTGACAAAGAACGAAGACAAAATTATGATCAATTCGGTCATGCAGCTTTTGATGGAACAGGTGGTAGAGGCGGTTTTGCAAACTTTGATTTTACCAATGCTTTTTCTGACATTTTTGGTTCCGATATTTTTGATGACTTCTTTGGTGATTTTGGGGAAGGTAGAAGAGGTGGCAGACGAAGGCAATCCGAAAATAGAGGTGTCGACTTAAGATATGATTTAACAATATCTTTAGAGGAGGCATTTTCAGGAAAAAAACAAGAAATTAAATATTCATCATCTGAAAAATGTGATAGATGCAATGGTCAAGGTTCCGAACCAGATTCTAGTCCTAGTGAATGTTCTATGTGCGGAGGACATGGTAAAGTTAGATCTAATCAAGGTTTTTTCACAGTTCAACAAACATGTCCCCAATGTGGAGGTGCTGGCGAAGAAATTTCTAATCCTTGCAAAAGTTGTAAAGGTATAGGAAAAAAACAAGCTTACAAAAAACTATCTGTTACTATTCCAAAGGGAGTCGATGACGGAACAAGAATTAGATTATCTGGTAAGGGCGAGGCAGGAATAAAAGGAAGTTCTAATGGAGATTTATATATTTTTATAAATGTTAATTCACATGATATTTTTAAAAGATCAGAAGAAAATCTTTTTTTTGAATTTCCAATATCAATTGCTGATGCAGCACTTGGAACTGTTTTAGAAGTTCCAACAATTGGTGGAGGAAAAACAAAAGTTAAAATTCCTGCAGGAACTCAAACTGGTAAACAATTTAGACTAAGAGATAAGGGAATGCCTATAATGAGAAGTAAGGATCATGGAGACTTATATATCAGGGTAATAACTGAAGTGCCAATCTCTTTAAATAAAGAACAAAAAGAACTTCTGGAAAAATTTAGAATTCTTGAAAATAGCAAAACAACCCCTAATATTAGAAATTTCTTTGAAAAAGCTAAAAATTTTTGGAAAAATTAAATGAATAAAATTAAACTAACTATTACTGGATGTCTTGGAAGAATGGGACAACAGCTGGTTAAGTCATCTAAGAATTCAAAAAATTTTAGATTGGTTTCACTTACAGAAAATAGAATAATTAACAAAAAAATATCTGGTTTAAGACTTCAATTAAATTCAGTATCTGCATTTAAAAATGCAAATGTAATTGTAGATTTTACAATTCCAAAATGCACTTTAGAAGTTCTAAAAATTGCTTCAAAACTAAAAAAAAGGGTAGTCATTGGAACAACTGGATTTGCTAAAAAGGAAGAAAATTTAATTAAAAAATATTCAAAAAAAATCCCAATACTTAAGGCCGGTAATATGAGTTTGGGAATAAACTTGTTAATGTATTTAACTGAAATAGCATCAAAATCACTTGGAGATAATTTTTTAAGTAAAGTTTTTGAAGTACACCACAAACATAAAAAAGATCATCCATCAGGAACTGCTCTAATGCTTGGAAAAGGCATTGCAACAGGAAAAAATAAGGATTTTTATAAATTGATGGGAAAAAAATATCTAAACAAAAAGACTTTTGCTTACGGTAAAAAAATTAATTTTAATTCAATCAGAAAAGGTGAAATTGTAGGAAATCATAAAGTTTTATTTTCAAGCGGAAAAGAGACTATCACTTTAGATCATGAAGCATTTGACAGAGCTCTTTATTCAGAGGGTGCATTGACAGCTGCAAAATGGTTAATGAATAAAAAACCTGGTCTTTACTCAATGAGAAACGTCCTGAATTTTGAATGAAATCAGAGGAAATAAATTCTCTTTTTAAAAATCTAAGTAAAGTAATAAAAAATCCTAGAAGTGATCTTAAATATAAAAATAAATTTACCCTTTTAGTTTCTGTTGTTTTGTCTGCTCAGTGTACCGATGTTAATGTTAATAACGTAACTAAAAATATTTACCCAAAATATAATAAACCTGAACATTTTGTTAAATTAGGGAGAAAAAAAATTGAAAAATTAATAAAAAGTATAGGACTTTTTAGAAACAAAGCTAAAAGTATTTATTTGTTATCCAAGCAATTAATTGAAAAACATAATGAAAAAGTTCCAAAAAATTTTAATGATTTACTTGCTCTTCCAGGAGTAGGAAGAAAAACTGCAAATGTAGTTTTAAACGAAGGTTTTGGGCTTCCAACTATTGCGGTTGATACTCACATATTTAGAGTTAGTAACAGAACTGGATTGGCTCCTGGTAAAAATCCGGATCAGGTAGAACAAGCCTTATATAAAGTGGTTCCAAAAAAATATTTAAAAAACTCACATCACTTATTACTTTTACACGGAAGATATACTTGCAAATCAAGAGCACCATCATGTAAGAAATGTGTCATAGTTAAATATTGTAAATATAGCCAAAAAGAAATCTGATGAAAGTATTAGGAATTGGAAATGCTATAGTTGATGTAATTTGCAAAGTAGAAGAAAGTTTTTTATCTGAAAATAATCTTACAAAAAGCACTATGAAACTTGTTGATGAAGTTGAATTTAAAAAATTATTATCAAATTTAAAAATTAAAGAAACGTTAGCAGGAGGTTCTGTTGCAAATTCCATAGTTGGGTTATCACAATTAGGAAATTCAGTTTCTTTCATTGGAAAAGTAAATAATGACGAATTAGGTAATAAATATGAAAAAAGTTTAACAAATGAAAAAGTAAAATATTGTTATCAAAAAAAAGAAGAAACAATACCAACAGGAACTTGTTTAGTTTTAATTACTCCTGATTCTGAAAGAACTATGTGTACTTTTTTAGGTATAGCTGGAAAAATTAGTGATAAAGATATTGATGAAAATGCAGTTAAAAATAGTGAATTAATTTTTCTAGAAGGTTATTTGTGGGATGAGGGCGATCCTAAAACTGCTTTCAATAAAGCGATAAATATCTCTAAAAAAACAGCAATGTCATTGTCAGATAAGTTTTGTGTTGATCGTCATAAAAAAAGTTTTTTAGATTTAGTAAATAATAAATTAGACATTACTTTTGCTAACGAACAAGAAATTTTATCTTTAATTGATGCCAAAAACTTTGATGAAGTAATTTCATTTGGTAAACAACTTGGAAAACTAATTGTTATTACTCGTGGTGAAAGAGGAAGTATTGTAATACAAAAAAATGAAGTAGTTGAATGCGACAGTAAAAAAAATTTAAAAATTGTTGATTTATCTGGAGCAGGTGATCTTTTTGCAGCAGGTTTTTTACACGGCCATGTTAATAAATTATCAATAAAGGAAAGTCTTGAAAAGGGAACTGAAATGTCTTCAAAAATTATTCAAAAAATAGGCGCTAGACTAAACTAATATTATTTTTTTTTTCTTCTAAAGCTTCCTTTGCCCTTTTGAGGTTTTATGATTCTTTTTTTATATTTTGAAGAATATAATTCTTTTGCTATAAAATTTCTTCGACCCATTTAAATATAATAACCTTTTTTATTATTTTTAATAAAATTATTATCATTAAAAGAATCTAAAAATTTTTTTCTTAATCGATGAACATGAGTCTCAACTGTATGAGTTTCTACTCCTTTAGAATATCCCCAAACTGATTTAAGAATATTTTTTATTGTTTGAGGTTTTTTAGATTTTTTAAGAAATAGCAAAAAATTTTTTTCACGTTCTGTTAATTTCAATTTATTTTGAACAGTAATAATCTCTCTAGTATTTAAATTAATTGTATAATTTAAAAGATCAACTTTTGAATTAATTACAAATTTAAATTTAATATAGATTAAATTTATTTTTTCTATAAAATTTTTTAAATTAAATGGATAGTAAATTAATTCATATCTTTGAAATTTTGTTTTAATATTTATATTGATTTTTTTATTAGTTAAATAAAAAATAGGATTATCAATTTTAAAGTTAGATTGTTCAATTAATTCAAAATTAGAAAGGTGAGTAACTACAATATTATTTATGATATTCTCTTTAGTATTTATTAAATAATCACTCAAATTCTCAAAAAATAAAATATTCATTTTTATAATATCTTTTTTTTCATTAAGAACATCGGCTAAAATTCTTTGTCCTATAATATACAATGTGATATTTTTCATTTTAAAACTATACACCATGTTAATAAAAATAAAAAAAAATAGAGTTTTAATTTTTAAAAAATTTCAATTTAAATGTGTTTTAGGTAAATCGGGAATAAAAAAAAATAAAAAAGAAGGTGATAAAGCTACACCCAGAGGAATTTTCTCTTTAGGAGATCTTTATTATAGAGCCGATAGAATTAAAAAAATAGATACCCATTTAAAATGTAAAATAATAAAAAAATATATGGGTTGGTGTAACAATCCAAACGACAGAAAATATAATAAAGAATTTAATTTAAATTCCAAAAAAAAAGGCGAAAAACTATTTAGAAGAGATCATAAATATGATGCATTTATTCCAATTAATTATAATACAAATCCGGCAATCCCTCATAGAGGAAGTGTAATTTTTTTACATTTAACTCAAAACTATAAACCAACAGCTGGCTGTATAGCTATCAAACTTCAAAATTTTTTAACTTTGATGAAATATATTAAGTCGGTTGATAAAATAAAAATTGGCTAACTTGCATTTCTTTTGCCAAAAATCTTTGAACCAATTCTTAAGAACGTTGATCCGCATTTTGCTGCAATTTGATAATCATTCGTCATACCCATACTTAAGTGACATAGATCTGACTGTTTCCTGAGTTTATCTAAATATAAAAAATACTTTTCTGGATTTTCACTTATAGGAGGTAAACACATCAGTCCAACTATGTTTAAAGAAAGATTGTTTCTACAATACTTTACAAATTGATTTACATTTTTTGGGTTGATACCAATTTTTTGAGGTTCATCAGAAACATTAACTTGGATAAAGGTTTTTATTTTTTTATCAAATTTTTTCTCATATGTAAAAATTTTTTCTGCTAATCTATAATTATCAACAGAATGGATATAATCAAAAATTTTTAAAGCTTTTTTAACTTTATTTGTCTGTAGTTTACCAAGCATATGCAACTTAATATTTGAATATTTTTTCTTAATATCTTTCCACTTTAATTCTGCTTCCTGAACTTTATTTTCCCCAAAATGAAAAATATCACATTGTATATTATAGGACAAAGAATTTTAGCCGATGTTCTTAATGAAAAAAAAGATATTATAAAAATGAATATTTTATT
>AZHQ01000001.1 GCA_000504605.1 alpha proteobacterium SCGC AAA288-E13 | reverse complement strand
CTAAGTTTATAAAACCCGGACTTAAAACCTTATTAAAAAGACAACCAAAAACTGAAAATGATAGTTTATGGACAACATGTAATTGCCAGCAATTAATTTATAAAGAAGATCTTTATAACAATTTTTTTGTTTGTCCTAAATGTGAAACACATCAAAAAGTCTCGTGTCGAGATCGATTCAGAATTTTCTTGGATAATAATGAATATGAGATTTTAAAAACTCCTTCACCTCCTGATGATCCATTAAATTTTGTTGACACAAGAAAATATACTGATCGATTGGCAGCAGCAAGAAAATCAACCGGACAGAAAGATGCTGTTATGATTGCCAGTGGAAAATTAAATGGGATTAATGTAACTGTTGGAGCTCAAAACTTTTCATTCATTGGAGGATCGGTTGGTTCAGCATCGGGAGAAGCTTTTATTTATGGAGTCCAACATGCAATTGATAATCAAACACCGTTTATATTTTTCAGTTGTTCTGGAGGACAACGCATGATGGAAAGCGCAATAGCCCTTCAACAGATGGCCAGAACTGTTTTAGCGGTCAATGAACTTAAAAAAAATAACATTCCTTATATTGTTGTTTTAACCAATCCCACTACGGGAGGAGTTTCTGCTTCTTGGGCTATGATTGGAGATATTCTTATCGCAGAGCCGAAAGCTACAATTGGTTTTGCTGGAAGGAGAGTTATAGAACAAACAATTGGTGAAACACTACCAGAAGGGTTTCAAACAGCAGAATATATTAAAGATCATGGTGGAATTGATTTAGTTGTATCTAGAAAAGATTTAAGAAATACTATTGGAACTCTAATTACCATTTTGCTAAAGAAAAACAAAGTCACATCAATTAAAGCAATATATGAAAATCAAGAAGATACTCAAAAAATTGCTTCGACTACACCCTAAGTTAATTGATCTTTCCCTATACAGAATTCAACGTTTATTAAAATCCTTAAACAATCCTGAAAAAAAACTTCAAAACTGTATTCAAGTTGTTGGAACAAACGGTAAATTTTCAATCTGTTCAACTTTGAGAGAGATATATGAAAACGCGGGTTATAAAGTAAATATGCATATAAGCCCTTCTGTTAGAAAATTTAACGAACGATACTATTTCTCTGGCGAACAAATCAATGATGATAGATTATATAAACTTTTAAGTGAAGTGGAAAAAGTTAACAAAGGTCAACCAATTACTTTTCATGAAATTGTTACTGCTGCTTTTTTCTTAGAAGCCGCAAGAACAAAGGCCCACCTAAATATACTAGAAGCAGGTCTTTTTTTTAGGTTAGATGCCTCTAATGTTTTAAATAAAAATATTGCATCGATTATAAGCCCCATCGGTATGGATCATAAAGATTTTTTAAAGGAAGGAACTATTGATGAAATAATTTTTGAAAAATGTTCCAAACTTTTAAACAGCTCTAAAATCATTGTTTCTGAACAAACTTCTTTGGAAATCTTAAATAAAATTAATAAAATAATTCGTTCAAATTCATCAAAAAAAATAATTTTTGGAAAAGATTTTAAATACAAAAAAACTCCAAATGGCTTTGATTTTATCGATAATTCAGGTTCATTGTCATTACCAAAACCTAATTTGTTAGGCGATCATCAATATGGAAATATATCAACGGCTATTGCAACGGTTAAAGAATTAGATCAATTTAAAGTTAATCAATCGCATATAATCACTGCTCTCTCTAAAATTAAAATTGAAGGTAGGCTTCAAAAAATTTCGAAAGGTAAATTAAGAAATTATATTTTCAATAATAATGAGATTATTTTGGACGGTGGCCATAATACTTTAGCTGCGTCAGTTCTAACAAAATATCTTGATACTTTAGATAAAAATAAAAAAATTTATATGATCCTTGGAATGATGGCGAATAAAGATCATGCAGAATTTATTAGTCAATTTAAAAATAAATTAAGTTTAATTATTGCTGTTGATATTCCTAATCAAGAAAATTTTATAAAAAAGGAAAAACTGAATCAAATTATAGAAACAATTGGAATTAAATCTAAAACTGAATCCTCTATTCAAAGCTCCCTGCAATTCATTGCAAAAGAGGACGAAAATGCAATTATTTTTATTTGCGGATCTTTATATCTTTGTGGTGAAGTATTGAATTTAAATTAAATATTTTCCTTTATCCAGGAAACGATATTGGATTTTGTTGTAGCTCCAACCTTAGTTGCTTTTAGTGAACCGTTGTTGAACAGCAACATAGTAGGAATTCCTCTTACTCCATATTTTGTTGGAGTATTTGGTTCGTTATCAATGTTGTGTTTTGCAATTGTTATTTGATCTACCATTTCATTTGAAATTTCTTCAAGTACTGGTCCAATTTGTTTGCAAGGCCCACACCATTCAGCCCAAAAATCTACCAGAATTGGTTTTGTTGATTTTATAACTTCCGTATCGAAATTATCGTCCGTAACATTTTTGGTTGCCATGGTAATGCTGTTTATTTGTTCTAATCAACAATGTCAACTGGACATTTTACTTTTTTAATAAAATTTAAATTTTTTAAATTTATATACTTTACAAAGCTTTTTCATAAATTTTTCGTATGTCCAAAATATAACTATCAATATCATTGACATAATCTAATTTTTCTTTTGTTATTCCTTTTTCATTTCTCATATTATCAATTAAACTTTCGGCCATTGGAACGGTTGTAAAATTTGTTTCTTCAATACTAAGTATCTTTTTTGCAACATCTTGTTGAATTTCTTTGTATTCGTCTTTACTTAAAACTTCTGGCTGATTTTGATAAATTAGTCTTTTTCCAAAATGCTTATATCTTGGGTCTTTTATCTTCGATATTGTATGATTTTTTTTACTCCATTCATTCATCGACTGAAATTCTTCCATTGTGTTTTTATCTTGATCATCGGGAAATCCATCCAAAACCAATCTGTTTTCATATGCTAATTCCTTTTTTTCTTGTAATACTTTCTTTTCTCTGGCTATTTCACCCAATGCAAAGCTGACTTTCTCAGAAAATTGCTTGTTTTGGTAGATTTTATCTGCTCTTTCTTTCAATTTTTTTAACCCGATATTTTTATAAATATCCAGTTCTAACCCCAAGTTTTTATCTAAAATGACGGGATGTTTGTTGGCTGGTAAGGCTCTCGCCCATTTGCCAGGTTTTTTAAGTTCTTCCTTTAAAGAATTAACATCTAGTTTTAAAAAATTTTCTGGGTCTTGCTCTAAACAAAAAACTATTGGCCAATTATATTCACCATGATCACACAAGTAAGTTACTAGGAAGGGTCTTGCCTTGCCATAATAGTAAAATACGGTGGTAAATATCCTCTCTTTCTCTAGAATATTGGATACTTTATGTTTGGAAGTTGTATTGAACGACTGGTCATAAATCTGTTTAGCATTTTTTAGAATTAAACGCATTATACCCAAACATGCTTCACAATCTGAAATGGCTGTATGAAATTGGTCAACTTTTATATCATTTATGGTACTTAAGCTCTCAAGTTGGAAAACAGGATTCTTTTTTTCTGAAAAAGTTGTGTTTATTGATTTTGGAAAAAAAAGTTTACTGCTTCTTGCAACCGGTAGAAAATCGGCTTGTTCATTAGAATTTGTATTCAGTACATAGGCCGGAAATAGACTTTTATAGTTTTCTTTTTGAAGCATAATAAAATCAAAGCCTATGGAGTTCCAACCAATCCAAATACAGGGTGACCATTTTTTTATTATTTTATGAAGTTCTTTCATTAGCTGATAGTGACTAGAATTTGATTTTTTCATTTGATAGAAGCCTTTATTTACCCACAAGGAATACGGATCCGGTACGTGACCTGCCTTATTTCTACAATTCAATTCAAAGCGTTCTATTTCTTTTAAATCAGGATTAACTAAAATTCCTGCTATGGAGATAATACTAGAATAAGAAGTAGATGTTCCTTGGCTTTCAATATCTATTATTGCAATATTTTTCATAGTTAAACTATTTACCGTATCTAATTATTGCAAATGTGAGGATTTAGTTTTTTTAGATGAAATCCTAAACACAGCGACAAAACAATATGATAACTAATATTTAGTTAATTTATTGTATAGGTATTTCTGTTATAAAAGTCAAATACATTTATGAGATTAAGTAGATCAAAATGGGAAAATTTTATTCGTTGTCCATTTTGTTTTTATTTGAAAGAAAAACATAATATTGATCCACCACGAACACCTGGTCATCCAATAAACTCTAGGGTTGATAGCCTTCTTAAAACAAAATTTGACGAATTAAGAAAGAATCAACAACCTCATCCAATTTTTAAAAAATATAACTTAAATTTTGTTCCCTACAAACTTGATCAAGAAAAACTTGATGCTTACAGAAGCATTAAAAAGGGAGTCGAAGCGAAATCAACAAAAACAAAATTCACTTTATTTGGTGCTTTGGATGACTTATGGCTCAATAAAGATACGGATGAAATTGTTGTCCTAGATTACAAGGCTACTTCTAATAAAAATGACCCTGATTATCCTAATTCATCTCAAGAGTACTATAAATCTAACTTAAGACAGTTGGATTTTTATGCTTACCTTCTAAAACTCAATGGTTATAAGGTTTTTAAGACAGGCTACTGGCTAATATGCAATGCAAGAGATGAAAATCAAAAAACCTTTGAGGGTAAATTATCTTTTAAAATCACTTTATTACCCTACACATTAAGAACGAATTATATCGAAGATATTCTTGTAGATTTAGAAAAATGCTTAGAGCTAGAAAAGCCTCCCGATTCTGGAAAATACTGTGGAAATTGTGCTTGGCACGCACAAGTCCAACCCTTTAAAAAATAAATATATTTACCTAAGAAATTTTGGTTTTGTCTTTAAAATCTGCCTTTGTTATTTTTTCTTCTTTTGAAGTTTTTTCAGTTTGCTCAGGGTCTTTTATATTTTCTAACGTTCTCATAATGGATCTAGCATCTCTGCCAAAATCGTCTGTATGGCTTAGTGCTTCCTCCAAAATTTTTCTAAGACTGAGAATTCCATCAAAATGTTTGTTAAATCTAGAAGAGATGTTTCTTAAATCATCATAAATTTGTGTTGCATGTTTTTGTACTTTTAAAGTCTGAAAACCCATGTGCAATGACTGCAAGAAAGCTGAAAGTGTATTCGGTCCTGAAATTGTAATTTTATGCTTTCTCATTAATTCCTGTGTTAATAATTCTTTGGTACTTGGGTCTCGATAGCTAGTTAGTTCTGAAAATAAACTTTCCGTAGGTGCATAAACGATTGCAAAATCTGTTGTCTTTGGCGGAACAATATATTTTTCATTAACTTTTTTAGCTTTAGCTCTAAAGGCGCTTGCTAATTTATCTCTAGCGTCCGCTATGGCTTTTTTATCTTTTGCCTCTTCAGCATCGCTGATAGCCTGAAATTTTTCAACCGGCCAATGTGAATCGACTGGAACTAAGACGCCGTCCTGTAGTTTTACGGCAAACTCCACATTCTCGTTTGTATCTTCTTTCATTTTTACATTAGCAATGTATTGAGAAGCCGGTAACAAATCCTTAAGTATCGAAGCTAAAGAAAACTCAGCCAAAGTTCCATACTTTTTAACACCCGCCAAAATTTTACTAAAGCTCGCCTGGCTTTTATTCAAGTCTTCAACTTGCTTGTTAAAGACCCCTACTTTCTCATCAACTTTAGTGAGCGCATGGGTCATGTCGCGGGTCACATCTTTTGACAAACTATTAAAGGATGTGGACATGGTATTCATGGAATTATTTATTGATTCTCTTAATCTATTTATTTCTTCTTTATTGTTATCATCATCTTTTTTTTTTCTTATTTTGAGTAAAAGATAAATTTCGATACTGATGAGACAGAAAAGGAGACCGAGAAGACCATAAATTATATATAAAAGCGAATCTTGCATAGTTTTACTTATAACCGCATTAATTAGGTTTTAAACCCTGGTGACAAAATTATTTTAAAATACAAATTTTACGGGTATTATTGATTTATAAATGCCACCAAAAAAACTACACAAAGCAACATTAAAGCAAATGATAGCTTTATATAAAAAACGTAAATTACCACTTCCGGTATTTTCTGCCAAGTCTTAAGAGCATATGAAAAAAAAGAAAGATGAAGAGCAATTTGAAGAAGAGATACAGAATCCTTTTTAACTAGTTTGTTGTCTTAAAATTTTTCACTTTTAAGATAAAATCATGTCAAATTAAAAATATTTAGTTCTGTAGCCGTTAACTTTTATTTTCCAGCAACTACCATACCTTCGATCATTAGTGTTGGTGAATTTGTTGCGTAAGAAAATTCCAGATCATTTGCTAAGGTAATATTATTGAACATTTCTGATAAGTTTCCAGCAATCGTTATTTCATTAATAGGATAAGAAAATTCTCCATTTTCTATTAACATTCCAGAAGCTCCAACACTATAATCGCCTGTGATAATATTTGCTCCTCTTCCTATTAATTCATTTATATAAAGTGCCTTTGTATGAGTGTTTAATAATTCTTTAAAAGATTTAGTACCATTTTCGAAATATAAATTGGTTGTACCACCGCTTCTGCCATTAGATTTCATCTTTAGGATTTTTCCATAATACGTATCTAGTAATAAATTTTCCAGAGAACCCTCTTTCACTAAAGTAACTTTACTTGATTTAACTCCTTCTGAATCAAAGATCTGCGAACCTAAAGCTTTTGAAATTAAAGGATCATCAATAATGTTGATATCTTTTGAAAAAATATTTTTATTTAATTTGTCTTTTAAAAATGAAGTACCTCTTGCAAATGATGAAGCTGATATAGCGCTTGCGAACGGATCTAATAAACTTTTAGCCGCTCGTTGTTCAAAAATTATAGGAATTTTTTCACTTTCTATTTTTTTAGGATTTAATTTTTTAATGGCTCGTTCGGCCGCTTTGTTTCCTAACGTCTCTGGTGGTTTTAGATCGCTAAAAAATCTTTTTTGAGTATATTCATAATCCCTTTCCATACTTCCGTTATTTTTTGCAATAACCTCGCAAGAAGCAGAATAAATAGATGATTGATAACCCATAAAAAACCCAAAACTATTAGCAAGTACAAAATTGCCTTTAGCTTGGGTAAAAGATGATCCCTCGGTGTTAGTTATTCTTTTATCTTGAAATGCACTTTCTTCTGCTTGTTTTAAATAATCTATTTTTTTTTCATTGCTGATACTAGTCTTATCATAAAGTTCGAGATCTTTGTGTTTGGTTGCAAGTAAATCTTTATCCGGTAAAGAATTATATTCGTCCTCCGGAGTGATTTTTGTCATTTCAATGCATCTTGTAATTAAACTATCTAGATTACCTTCACTGATATTTGATGATGAAATATTTGACTTTTTCTTTTGAATATAGGTACTGATTTCTATCTCAATGCCGTCTGATCGTTTAGACTCGTCTATATTTTTATTTCTAAAATTAACAGTCTCAGAAATACTATTTGATACTACCGCAACGCAATCAGTAGCGCCTAATTTTTTAGCTTTATCAATGCAATTAGAGGCGATTTTTTCTAAAAATTTTTTATCTTTAATCATAATACTTCATTGAATATTCTAAAGTTTAGTCCCACCAACAATAATTTGATCAATTAACATTGAGGGTTGTCCGACACCCACTGGAACCGTTTGCCCATTTTTTCCACACGTTCCAATTCCAGGATCAAGCTTCATATCATTTCCAACCATTGAAACTTTTGTAAGAATATCTGGTCCATTTCCAATTAAAGTTGCTCCTTTAACAGGAAATGTAATTTTGCCATTTTCAATTTGATAAGCTTCCGTACAGTTAAATACAAATTTGCCCGAGGTAATATCTACCTGCCCACCACCAAAGGACACAGCAAAAATTCCTTTATCGACTGACTTGATCATTTCTTCTTGTGCGTGTCTTCCATTAATCATATATGTATTCGTCATTCTTGGCATTGGCATATATTTAAAACTTTCTCTTCTTCCATTACCTGTTGATTTCATATTCATCAACCTTGCATTTAATCTATCCTGTATATAATTTTTTAAAATACCATTTTCTATTAATACTGTTCTTGACGTTGGAGTTCCTTCATCATCAATTGTAAGTGAGCCTCTTCTATTTGCAATTGTCCCGTCATCGACAATAGTAATATCTTCTCTTGCAACTTTTTGGTTCATAAGATTATGAAAGGCTGAAGTTTTTTTTCTATTAAAGTCTCCTTCTAAACCATGACCCATTGCTTCATGTAATAATATTCCCGGCCAACCTGACCCTAATACCACTTTCATCTCGCCTGCTGGAGCTGGCTTACTACCAAGATTTACTTGTGCTTGTCTTAAAGCTTCATCACATATTTTTTTCCAATTCTCATCTTTAAGATAATCATCATAAGACATTCGCCCACCTGTACCGGATGTTCCCATTTCTTTTCGACCATTTTTTTCAACCATCACCGAAACATCAAATCTAATCAAAGGTCTGATATCTTTGAAAGTCTCACCTCCACATCTTAATATTTCAATTTCGTCATGCCGACCAAGAAAAGATGCCGTTACCTGTTTAACTACATTTTCTTTTTTTCTAATATATTCATCCACCTTTTTTAAAATGTCTATTTTTGCCTTTAAGGATTTTGCCTCAATTGGATTGATATCAGAATATAATTTTACATTCGTTCTTGATATAGAACGATTATAAGTTCCTTTTTTTGATTTTAGTGTTGAAAATAAATTATTGGAGGATTCTTTTAATGAATGTTTTGAGATTTCATTAGAATGCGAATAGGCGGTAACATCCCCTGTGACTGCTCTTAAACCATATCCAAGTGATGTGTTATAGCTAGTAGTTTTTATTTTATTATCATCAAGAACTAATGTTTCACTTTTAGAATTTTCTAAATAAAGTTCGCCATCATCGCATTTATTCAATGTCTCCGAAACGATCTGTTCGGCTTCATTTCTGTTTAAATCTGTATGTTTAAAAAAAGTATCCACTATTTATTTAATTATCCATTTTACAAACAGGAATAGGAACCATTTTGTGAAGATTAAATTTTTTAATTTCTGCTAGCCTTTTTTGACCAGGATGATTTGGATCTTTGATTATATTTTCAATTTCTTGATAAGATATTTTTAATTGATCCTCATCGGTTCTGCCGTCATCAAAAAGTCCATCCGTTGGCTTTGCATCTATGATTCTTTTGTCAACATTTAATTCTTTTCCCATATCCCAAACCTGACTTTTAGTACAATCTCCTATTGGGCTAAGATCGCACGCCATATCCCCATGCTTGCTAGGCGAACCCCGCAATGTAATCTTCTATTAGATTACCAGTTCCAATTACAATTCCGTTATTGGAGCCGGCTACTTGATATAAAGCCATCATACGTAATCGAGCTCTAGAATTCGCAAATGCATGTTCACTATTAGAATCTGACAAAGTTTTTTCAAATTGATCAAAAACATTATCCAAATTAATGTTCTTGGTCTCTACATTTTTATATTTTTCCTTTAGCCATTTACAGTGAGCTTTTGATAAGTCATCTTGTGATTTTATTTGGCGTATTGGCATTGAAAGGGCAATTGTTTTCATACCTGTTAAAGCACAGATTGTAGAGGTTACACTTGAATCGATTCCACCGCTGACCCCGATACACAAGGTTGTTGCTTTTTTTGGCATAGATTCACAATAATCTAAAATCCAGTTTTTGATTTTTTCAATTCTTTGATCAACATTCATAAAATTGTCGTTTTTTTTTAGAAAGATTATGACATTATTATATTAGGAAAATAAATGATTAAAAATATTTTTTTTATTATGTTTTTTTTAATCAATCTAACCTTAAAGGTTAACGCTGCCTGTGATGATATTCCCGGCGACGGAGTTGATTATTCTGGCTGCCAGTTTTCTCAGAGCCAAGATTTAAGTGCAAGCTATATACCTAACTCAAGTTTAAACCTCACTTCATTCATAAAAGTAAATTTTGACAAAAGTATGATAATGCACTCAGATCTATCAAATGGTAACTTCGCTGAGTCTTCATTTTTCAGGGCCAACCTGTATGAAGCGGTACTTGAAGGTGGAAACTTTGAGGGTGCCAATTTTGAAAGTGCAAATCTTACTAGAGTGAAATTTAATGGAGCATCTCTGATCGGAGTTTCTTTCAAAAATAGTAATTTAATGGAGGCAGATTTTACTGCCTCTAATATTCTCGATGCAGACTTTACAGGTTCTAACCTGAATAACGCAATTTGGACCGATGGGTCCAGATGTGGTCTAGAATCTATTGGTCTATGTAAAAAAAAATAGAATAAATGTTATCTTCAAAACTATTTCCTTGGCAAAAAAATAAAAAAAAACATACAGCTTGTAAGAATGAAAAAAACGAAGAGCTTATTCAAGAATTAAGGTCTGAAGGAATAACTGACGAAAAAATTTTAACGGCCATCAGGGTGGTTCCTAGAGAACTATTTACAGAGAAATTAGATGAGGCCTATGAGAATAAGGCCCTTTCTGTAGAGTGTGGCCAGACTTTAACTCAACCGTTTTGCACAGCATATATGGCTTCCTTTTTAAATTTGAGAGAGACAGATAATATTTTAGATATTGGGTGTGGAGTTGGATGGTCCACAGCCGTTATTTCAAAGTTAGTTAAAACAGTTTTTACCATGGAAAGATTCAAAAAATTATTAGATATTGCAAAAAAAAATATTGCAAAACTTAAAATTGAAAACGTTCAATTTAAACTTGGGAACGGATTCGAAGGATGGGGAGATAAAATTTTATTTGATGCAATTATCATTGGTGCAGCTTCGGAAGTTGTACCGATAAAGTTATTGGAAAGCTTAAAATCTAATGGTCGCCTAATTATGCCAAAAAAATACGATGCAGGAAATCAAAAATTACTATTGGTCACAAAAAAAAGCGGAAATTTTGAACAAAAAGAATTACTAGATGTAAAATTCGTGCCACTCTTAAATGAAGCTAGCATAAAATAGAATTTGAAAAGAATACGTATCATAGTTACAGGAACTGTCACCGGAGTTGGTTTTAGATGGTGGTTAAAGATGGAAGCTGAGAAAAGAAATATATATGGTTTTGTCAAAAACAGAACTGAAGATGAAGTAGAGGCATTATTGCTAGGACATGAAAAAGATGTGGAGGATGTAGTGAGGCTTTGTAGAAAGGGTCCCACTTCATCAAAAGTGAAAAGTATCAAAATTGAAGATTATCAACAAGAATACTTTAAAAAATCCTTTGATATTCTGTAAGAGTAAAAAATAAATGATAACTGAAATTAGCTAGCTTTTTGTTTTCGTTCTCTTTCCAATAATCCTATTAGAGAGTCTACCATCATATCAGATGCTTTGAAAATTTCTGTGGTTTTAAACTCATGTGAAATATTTTTTTCTGGATCTGTCTTATCTTCAATAACAATGCCTTCTTTAGGTGAATTATTTTTTATATAGATTAAAAGTAACCAATCTTCTTCGGGTGAATCGTCCCAGCGAATGTAAATTTCGCTTTGTTCAAAGCGCAAATCAATTACCCTGAGTATAGAACGATGTTTGGGAATATACCGTTTATTAATTTGAAAGCATAAACTTACCGAAGATCGATAAAAGCTTTCTAAACAATTTTCAATTTTTTGTCGCTCTAATGTATATTGTTTTTCCTTTTCTAATAAAGCATCTCTGTCATCTCCCTGTTGCACCTCTACTCCTAAGGCTTCCACTCTTTCCTTAATTTTCTGATCTCGAATAGCTCTATATTTTTCTTTAAGTTTTTCTATACGTGCTTGAAGTCCTGCATAATCAGATCTTTCCTCTTTAAGGGTAATTCGTTCCAAATTTTGTAGTTCTTTTACTTCTCTTTTTTTAAAATTTTCAACCTGTTTTTCCAATTTTAACTCAAATAAAAATTTTCTCTGTCGTTTAGCTTGTTCTTTTCTGATTTCCGCTTGTTCCTTTCTCAAAAAGTTCTTAATGTCTTTTTTTCTTTCTCTTTCGATTCTAATTTCTTGTCTCAATTCTTGTTCCTTAAGTTTCCGTCTGAGTAGTTCTTCTAATTTAATTTGTTTTTCTTTTTCTCTCCTTTCTTTTTCAATCTTTCTCAATTTTTCTATTTTCTTTTTTTGCCTATAATCTTCAAAAGATTTTATGAGTGGTCTGAAAATAAAACCCACCACCTTCCGAAAACTTATTTTTCTAAACTGATTGATTTGTTTATTAAAATTAGGAAGTTTTATTTTCTTTAGTTTAATTTTGGAAGCAATTTTCTTAATCTTTCTTGATTTCCTTTTTTGTCTTTTAAAATTTCTTTTCTTAGTTTTTCTTGTCTTCCTTTTTTGTTTTTTGAGACTTCTTTTCTTAGTTTTTCTTGTCTTCCTTTTTTGTTTTTTGAGACTTCTTTTTATAGTTTTTTTTAATTTTTTTCTTTTTCTTATTTTAAATTTTTTTTTCAATATTTTTTTTTTTTGAAAAAATTTTTTTTTCTTTTTTTTCATGGATTTGATGAATAATTATCAATAAGTTATTGATAAATATAGTCTCTTGTATTTGGTGCGGTATGAAGTTCTTTTGTGAGTTGCAATTGAAAAACAACCTTGTCTCCCCATCGAAATTCAATTTCACAAGAAGTTAAATAAAATTCCCACATTCTAAAGAATTTTTCATCAAACATTTTTATAGCTTTATCTTTATTTTTTATAAAACGTTCTTTCCAATGGCGAAGTGTGTGTGAATAATGCATTCTTAAAATTTCTAAATCGGACAAAATTAACCCTGATTTTTCAATAGGAATTGTTACTTCGCTTAGACTTGGTGTGTATCCTCCTGGAAATATATGTCGAGTTATCCATGGCTGAGGTTGTCTAGGAGGGTTGACAGAGCCAATAGTATGGAGAAGAGCTATTCCATCTTCATTTAAAATTTCATGTATTTTTTTAAAAAAAGTTTTGTAAAATTTTCTACCTACGTGTTCAAACATTCCGATGGAAACAATTCGATCAAATTTTTCTTTAACTTCTCTATAGTCACATAATCTAAATTCAACCTGATTGCTCATATTCATTTGTTTTGTTTTTTTCTTACTATATTCAAGTTGATTCTCGGACAGAGTAATGCCTAAAACTTGACATTGTGTTTTTTTTGCAATCTCTATTGCCAAAGAACCCCATCCAGAACCAATGTCTAATACTTTTTGATTAGGTTTTAAATTTAATTTTTTAATGATGTAATCTATTTTATTATTTTGTGCTGTTTCAAGTGAATCATTTTCATTTTTAAAATAAGCACAAGAATATTGTCGCTTTGAATCTAAAAACAAATCATACAAATCATTGCAAATATCATAATGATGAGCAATATTTTTCTTTGATTTTTTTATAAAATTAAAATTTGTTAAATATCTGTATGATCCTCTAATTTTATTTAATAACTCACTAAAAAAATTAGTTTCTTTTCTTCCAATATTTTGTAAGGCCATGTTTAAAAATTCTGTAAGAGTCCCATTTTCTATAGTAAGAGATCCATTGGAGTAAGCTTCTCCAAAATAGAGATCAGGATAAAATAAAAGTTTATAATGTAACGACTTATCCAATAATTTTAACGTTAGAGAATTTTCTTTTTTAGGATTTCCAATAACGTATTTTTTAGAATTTGCATCAATTAATACAAGTCCTCCTTCTTTGAAAAGTTTAGTCAAAAATCTTGCTAGCAGCATAATATTTACCGATATATTAAGCTACCATTTTACCTTCTGGAATAAAACCTAAGCTTTTTAGTTCAGATAACAATTGTCTATGATCTTTTTCGTTCAAAAGCATAAGGGGTGGTAATAATTTATTATAAACTGAATTTTCATTTAATTTAAAGCTATGTAAAGCAGAGATTAAGTTGTATTTATCAAATGCTTTTCTTATCGCACAAAGTTTTTCATTAACAATTTGAGGTTTTTTATTCATAAAATCATCATAGACTTTTCGAGCTATTGGAGCAGTAACATTGCAAACAGCGGAAATAATTCCATTGCAACCTAATTCTAACCCTTTTAACAGTTTGGTTTCAGATCCAGGAAAAATTGAAAAGTTATTAATTTTTAATTTTTCGTACAAATTATACGTAGAATCTTTAACTCCCACAATTTGATTAGGAAAATCTTTTACTAGACGTTCTACTACATCAATACTAAACGCATATCCACAAAGCTTTTCAAAATTATAAAGTATAATTTTACAATCTGGAACTTTGTCAATTATTTTTGCATAATAAATGTAAGCGCCTTCGTCTCCATATTTATAATAAGCTGGCGGCATAAGTAAAAATAGATTAAAACCATTTTCTTTTGAATGTTTCATTATATTGATAGTCTCTGATAGAGAATTATTACCTGTTCCAATGATAAAATTATTTTTCAGAGAACTGTGACTTAAGTGTTCAATCAATTCTATTTTTTCTTTGACCGAGATAAGTTGAGCCTGACCTGTACTACCTAGTATGGCCACCCCATGACAACCTTTATTAATTAAGTTTTCTGCGTGTTTTTTTGTTTGTTCTAAATTTAAGGAAAAATCTTCCTTAAAAATAGACATGGATGCAGCATAAATTCCTTTAATAGATGACATGATTTAATCACTCTTTTTTTTTATAAAGCTAATATAATTACTTTAAAAATGAAAGTTTTAGTTATTCAAAACCGAAAGGGTATTGGAGATTTACTTATTTTTCTTCCCTATATTTACGGTATTTCTAAAGAATTAAATACCCCTATAAGTTTATTGGCCCAGCAAAATACACGAGCTAAAGATTTATTAAAGGACAATCCTCGTATAAAAGAAGTTATCACTTTAGACCGTGATGACAAAAATAGATCGGGGAGACATCAGGGTTTTTTTGGAACTTTAAATTTAATTAAAGATTTAAGAAAACAAAAGTTTGACAAATCATTTACTTTTAATTCTTCAGCAAGATATGCGCTAATAACAAAAATAGCAGGAATTACTGATCGTCATCAATATCCTTTATTGCAAAAAAAAAATCAAAATATCATAGAAGCTGCAAAAAATTTTATAAAAATACATCTGAAACAAAATATTAATAGTGACTCGGAAATATTTATTGATGAAAAAAAAATTAATGATGCAAAAAATCAGTTTAAAATTACATCTAATAAACTTCATATTGTTCTAGGTATTGGCGGATCAGGGCCAACAAAAAGAGTAGATGCAGAAAAATTTATCAAATTTATGGATTTAATTAATAAAGTAAAAAATTGTATTTTTTATCTTGCTGCTGGTTCAAGTACTATTGAACAGCAAATTGTCGATACAATTCTAAACTCTACTCACAAAAATAACTGCATTACACTTAACAAAATGGATATTGTTGATACATTGCCTATTATAAAAAATTGTAATCTAGCCGTTTGTAATGATTCCAGTTTTAGTCATATTTCTGCAGCTTTGGGAATTAAAACTCTTGTTTTAATGGCTGATACTCCATTGTTGTATGGTTCTTATTCATCTCGCATGACTGCAATTTTACCTGAAGGTCTGAAGGATGTTACCCATGATACATTGGGAAAAGATAAAATTAATCCAGAAGAAATTTATATAAAAGTTAAAAAAATTTTAAATCTATAGTTTAAGACTTATTTTTTAAAATTAAATCTTTTGCTTCATTAACAATTGCAGAAAGTCTAGTAGTTTCAGGAGAAATATCTGGGTGAATTTTTTTCTGAATTTTAGTATGAGCTTTTTTTACATCATCTTTTGTTGGTTTTTTTTTTGGATCTAAGTTAAGAATTTTATATGCTTCTTCTAAAGTTAAGCTTGGAGTTCCTTGAGAAGGATTAAAATTAGTATATGAAAACCTTCCACTATGTCTAAGAACTTGAAGTAACCTATAAAGATTAAATATTTGAAATAGAGTTAACCCTTTCAATTTAATCACTCCCAGTCCCACTAAGATTAACGGTAATGAAAGTAAAATTTTTCCTCCAAAGGCAAATAATAAAGCGAGTAACAAAGACAAAGTAACTATTAAAGATCTAACAATTTTAGAGAGTTTTTTAGCACTCATACTAGCCAATGCTTTTAAAATTAGATAACAAAGGACGAAAATGACTAGTGAATAAATAAAAATATTCATATATTTAATTTCTTTTATATGAATATACCAAAATTAAGAAAAAAATCTGAAATAAAAAAATATCATGGAGTAAGTTGGGAAGATCCTTATAGTTGGATTCATCAACAAAATATTCTTGAAGTTTTAAAAGATAGTTCAAAATTAAATCCAGAGGTAAGACGTTACCTCGAAGAAGAAAATGCTTACACAGAATATAATTTAAAAGATACTAAAGGTTTACAAAAAAAATTGTTTGATGAAATTAAGGGAAGAATAAAACTCGATGATGAAAGTATTCCATTTAAAGACAAAAATTACGAGTATTGGACTAAGACCACTAAAGAGGGAAATTATTCAATAAAGCTTAGAAAAAAAATAAGCTCATCTGAAATAGAAGAAATTTGGAATGGCGACGTTGAAAAAAAACTGATTGGCGCTGAGTATTTTGGTATTGGTGATTTAGAAGTTAGTTTTAATGATAAACTACTTGGTTATTCTTTAGATATTAAAGGTTCTGAATATTACACAATTTATATAAGACAAATTTCAGATAAAAAATTAGTTACTAAAAAAATTGAAGAAACTTCTGGTAAGATTACATTTAGTTTGGATGATAAATATATTTTCTATTCTAAATTGGATGCAAATCACCGACCTAGACAAATTAAAAGACACAAATTAGGAACTTCCCCAAAAAATGATGAAATAATCTATGATGAAAAAGATGAAAGATATACCGTCGGAATTGGTTTAACTTCAGATGAAAAATATTTTTTAATATCAAGTTCTGACCATACCTCAACAGAGGTATATTATTTCCTCTCTGATCAAAAAAATCCTCAGCCAAAATTAATACAGAAAAGAGATAATGAAATAATTTATTCAGTAAACTCATGGAAGGATTACTTTTATTTACATACTAACAAAGAAGCTGATGATTTTAAAATATGCAGATGTAAGAAAACTGACATGTTTAAATGGAAAGATTTTATTCCAGCAAAAAATGAAGTTTTGATTGGAGGTTTTACTATGCTTAATGACTGGATGGTAAGATCCGAAGTTACAAATGCGCTACCTAAATTATTCGTTAGAAACCTAAATACAAATGCAGAAGAAGAATTAATTTTTTCTGATGAGAAAGTTTACAGTCCTGGATTTTCAATTATACAGAGAGATAGGAATACTGACCTAATCCATTTGGCTTATGCATCACCAAAAACACCGGCTAGAACTTATCTTTACAATCTTAAAACAAAAGAAAAAAAATTGGTCAAAGAAGAAGAAATACCATCAGGTCATAACTCAGAAGATTATATGGTTGAAAGATTAGAGTGTGAGTCACGTGATGGACGAAAAGTTCCTATAACTATTACTCGTCATAAAAAAACTAAAATAGATGGTAATGCACAAGCTATTTTATATGGATATGGTTCTTATGGGATATCAATGGCACCAAGTTTCTCAAGCACCCGTTTAAGCCTAATTGATAGAGATATTATTTGGGTAACTGCTCACATTAGAGGTGGAATGGAACGAGGAATGAAATGGTGGAAAGAAGGAAAAATGTTGAATAAAAAAAATACCTTTGAAGACTATATTGCAGTTGCAAGATTTTTAATCAAAGAAAACTATACTTCAAAAGGAAAAATTATTGGAATGGGCGGAAGTGCAGGCGGATTACTTATGGGCGCTGCGGTCAATCAATCTCCAGAATTATTTTTAGGTATAATAATGGCAGTTCCTTTTGTAGATTCTTTAACTACTAATTTAGATCACTCATTACCACTTACAGTAGGAGAACTTTTAGAATTTGGAAATGCAAAGGACAATAAAAAGTATTTTGATTATATTTATTCATATGCTCCTTATAACAATATAAAAAAAATGAATTATCCTCATATGCTAATTACTACAAGCTTATCTGATAACCGTGTTTTATTTGACGAGCCTGCAAAGTTCACTGCAAAATTAAGGGATTATAAAACTGATAATAACTTACTCCTATTAAAAACAGAAATGAAAGCAGGACATGGTGGAAAATCTGGAAGAGATAGCGCAATAGAAGAAGTTGCTCTAGATTATGCCTTTGCTTTAAAAATTAGTGGAAAATTAAATCAATCTAAAACTTGAAAATAATAAAATAATAATCATATTAAATTTGTAAGTCGCCTAATGGGGCTTACAAAAAAATAACCTTGCTAAGAAAGGAGGATATTAATATGACAGGTAAGGATATATCAATCTTTAACTCGCTTAGACCATTCTCAATTGGTTTTGATGATATGTTTGATCAATTTGAGTCATTACTAGGTAATGGTGGATTATCAATGCAATCTAATTACCCACCGTACAACATTAGAAAGACTGGCAAAGACAAATACGCTATTGAAGTAGCGGTCGCTGGCTTTAGCAAAGATGATGTTGAAGTTGAGTATGAAGATAATCTTTTAACGGTTAAGACAAAAAAAGTTGATAAAGCTGTTGAAAAAGACAAGGATGGAGAGATTATTCATAGAGGTATATCTCAAAGATCATTTTCGAGATCTTTTACGATTGCAGATGATGTAAAAGTGAACGGCGCTGAGCTTAAAGATGGTTTATTGTTGATTGGCTGTGAAAAAATTGTTCCAGAACAAAAGAAAAGAAAACTTATACCAATTAAGTAATTTCTGAAGCCTTACTTGCGGGGATATAATCTCCGCAGGTATCTAAATTTATTTTTAAATATAATTGTTAAATTTTTTAGATATTCCTATATCTACAATAATAATCTTGCCACAATAAGTTTTACCAGGATATAGGGTGTGACCAATTTTTTTTGCATGAAGAGCTAATGTTTCATTGGCTTTAATCGCACAACCAAAAATTTTTCCCGTATCTCCATGTACTCCTGAAGGTATATCAATTGAAATAGTTTTTTGTTTAGATTTATTAATCTTAAATATTACTTTTCTAAAAAAACCAGAAATCTTTCTACTAATTCCAGTCCCAAATAAACAATCGATTACAATTGATTTTTTTTTTATTTTTAGATCTAAAATACTTTTTCTTTTGATGTGTAACTGATTTAATGCCTTTAATGCATCACCTTTGTAATTTTTTTTGTGTAGGCAGAATACATCAATCTCGTGATCTTTTTTTCTAAAATACTCTGCCAAGATAAATCCATCACCACCATTATTTCCTGGACCACAAACAACAATTATTGGTTGTTTTTTTATTAACTTTAATATGACTTTTGCAGCAGCTGTTCCTGCACTTTTCATTAGAGAAAAAGAATTGCCTCTTTTTTTAAATTCTTGAATTTCCAATTTTTTAATATCTTTGATTGATAAGATTTTTTTAAATTTCATTTAAATTCTGGATTAAAAATGCTAAATTTTATTATGGTCCCGTAGTTAAATGGATATAACGGATCCCTCCTAAGGATCAGATGCAGGTTCGATTCCTGCCGGGATCATTTGAAAATTTTCATAAACGAATAAAGCTATTCTCATATGCTTTTAACCATTTGTTAGTTGGTTCTTTTTCGAAAATTATTTTGGGATCAAGTTCTGATAAGATCCAATGATCTACCTCCATTTCACCTTCTAGTTGACCATCGCCCCATCCCGAATATCCAAGAATAACTAAATATTTTTTGGGTGCTTTATTTTCAGCTATATCAAACAAAATTTTGTAATCTCTGGTTATTGAAAAATCTTTGTAACTTTCTGTAGTTTGATTTTTGTATTCTTTTGAATGTAAAATATACATTTGTTCTTCATTAACTGGTCCACCCCAAAATATCGGGATCTCCACATTATATAATTCTTTTTTTTCATTTTTGAGTTTTTGCGAAGTATTTATCAATAAATTAAGTGGTACTTTGCCTATTGGCTTATTGACAACAAGCCCCCAAGCACCTTCTTTATCGTTATCTAACATAACAATTATCGTTTTTTTGAAGCGGTTGTCTGTCATTTTTTCTGTTGCAACTAAAAAATGATCTTTAACACTTGTATAGAATTTTCCTTTTAAGTAATTTTTGGGGGCCTCTGCCAAGGTAGTAAAGTTAAAATGAAAAGACAATATTTGTATTACAGCAAACCAAAATAATAACTTTATATTTGATCTCATACTAAAAAATTAATTATTAAAAGCAACCCTTAGAGGAAAATCCAATTACCATTCTTCTCTCATCAACCTCAAATTTTCTTTCACACTTAATTGTATATTTTTTTGATTTGTAAATTAAAAATCTCATACCTTTGTCATTTTTAATTTCATTATCAGGATTCCCCATAACAATTTTAAGTTCACTTTCAGGCTGGCCAATAAATTTGCTTAGTTTTTCGTTTTCTTTCTTAATTATTTCTTCAGTTTTTTTATCAATTGTTTGGCAACTGACTATAAAAAGAATTATCGATACAAAACTTAATAATAATAATTTTTTCATAATTTCAACTTAACATAGAATATCACAATGTTTTACAAACAAATGTAGAGCTTGCAGGTTGTATTTTATTTAATATCCAACAAATTAGTTAAAGATTTTATCCTAAGAATCAATTAGTTTGCCGTCATTAGGAGGTTCGATGTTAGATAAATATTTCGAATACAAAAAACATAAGACGGATTTTCAAACAGAGTGCATTGCAGGAGTAACGACCTTCTTGACGATGGCATATATAATGTTTCTTAATCCGATCATCTTGGCGGACGGAGGCTTCGACTTCGGTGGAGTTTTTACCGCTACAATTCTATCAATAGCTGTTGCCTGTTTTATAATGGGCTTCTATGGCAAGACGTGGCCGATAGGCTTGGCGCCCGGAATGGGCCTGAACGCTTTTGTTGCATACGGCGTGTGTCTCGGTATGAATCATACTCCAGCAGAAGCTTTAGGAGCTGTGCTAGTTGCAGGTATACTCTTTTTAATAATTTCGTTAACACCAATAAGATCTTGGATTATTAATTCGATTCCAAAAAGTTTAAAACTTGGCATCGGAGCGGGTATTGGTTTGTTCTTAGCCATTATTGGATTAGAAATAATGGGCGTCGTTGCTGATCACCCTGTGACTTTAGTTACGCTCGGAAATTTAAAAAGTCCAATTGTCTTACTAGCTGGCCTAGCATTTGTAGTTATGATTGTGTTAGAAAAACTTAAAATCAAAGGTAATATCATTATTGGTATTATTGGTTTCAGTGCAATCGCTTGGATATTTGGTCTTGCAGAATTTAAAGGGATAGTTGGTTCAGTTCCACCAATGACGCATTTATTTCAATTTGACCTAGGAGCAGCTTTGTCAGCATCAATGGCTACTGTCGTGTTTACACTATTCTTTGTCGACTTTTTTGATACAGCAGGAACGCTTACTTCGGTTGCTAACGTTGCTGGAAAAATTGATAGTAAAGGCAAAGTGAAAGACATTGAAAAAGCAATGCTTGCTGATTCTGTAGGTACTGTTGCGGGCGCCTTGATGGGCACTTCAACGGTGACTTCATATGTTGAATCTGGAGCTGGCGTAAAAGCAGGAGGACGAACAGGAATGACTTCCATCGTAATTGGAATATGTTTCTTAGCATGTTTGTTCTTTGCTCCGCTTGCAACAAGTTTGCCAAAAGAAATAGATGGTGCAGCACTTATATATGTTGCAGTTCTTTTCGTAAGAAACATTGTAGACATAGAGTGGGATGACATTTCAGAGGCAGCGCCTGCAGTTTTAGCTATGATTGCAATGCCATTAACCTATTCTATATCAAACGGGATTGCTTTAGCATTTATTACGTATGCGTTAATTAAAATTCTTAGCGGAAAAGTTGAGGGAGTATCACCTGCTATTTGGGTGGTTGCTGTTTTAAGTGTTATAAGTTTTACAGTCTAAGAGTTTAAATATTTATAAAAAAGGGCCGGATTTATTCTGGCCCTTTTTTTATTTGTTGTGTTTCTTTTTTATATCTTCAATCCTAATTTCTTCATAACGCTCGAAGGGTTGAACTATCCAAGGATTGTCTTTAAGTCTCACTGCACAAAAATCTGGCTCAAAAGTTGATTTCTTTTTTTTCCATAAAGTTGCCGTTTTTATATCTTCGATTTTACCTTTTATTGGTTCATATTTTCTTAACCAATCTACGCTTTTATTTAGAGTAATTCCTGTATCTGAAAGATCATCACACAACAGTATTCTACCACCCATGTTTTGTGCAATCGAACTCATTTCTCTTGAAAATACTATGTTTCCTTGTTCGTCTTCAATGCCTTTTCCACTATAGCTCTCAACTGCGAGATACGAACATTTTAATTTAAAAACTCTACTTAAAAGATCAATCATCGGAGCACCGCCGCGCATTATTCCTACAAGCAAAGTAGGTTTATAACTACTATCATGAACCATGATAGCCAGTTTTTCTACAGTCTTGTTATATTCATCCCAGGAAACAATTAATTTTTCTGACATATCAATTCTGCTATCATAATTAAAAATAACTTAATTAAAAAGGAGAAAATTTATGCCAAAAGGTTATTGGTTAGCAACTTATAAAAAAATAGAAAATAAAGATAATCTTGGAAACTATGCTGCAAAAGCAACTGGGACAATAAAAAGTCACGGCGGGAATCCACTTGTTAGAGGAGGAAAATATAAATGTCTTGAAGGGAATGATTTTCCAAGAACTGTAATTTGGGAATTTCCAACCTATGATGCTGCAGAAAAATGCTATAATTCGAAAGAATATCAGAAAGCTTGGAGTTTGGCCAAAAGTTCAACGGAGAGAAACTTACAAATTGTAGAAGGTGTTTAAATTTTTTCTTTTGCTCGTAGGTTAAAAAAGTGACGGATAAATCCTAAAATAATAGCCAACAACAATAATATAATCCAATTGTACTGGCTTATCCAAATAAACGAAGCGTGCCCGCTCAGCATAACAAAAAGAACCAAAAAAGTGATGATATTATTATGCACGCTACGTGTTTTAGCGCTAATTGATAAATTTAAATCAAACTTTTCTTTATTTAAAGCTGAAGAAGTAATGTTTTTACCATTCGGTATAATAACAAAAAATACATTGAAAAACATTATACAACCTAAAATAACGCCAACCGACAAAAATGCAAATCTTGACCCAAAAATTTTTGTCAAACAAAATGAAATAACAGCTCCAATAATGAGTAGCACTACTGGAAAAATTATTTTCTTATTTATCAGTTTAGATTTACAGATAAGATCGTAAATTAACCAAGATCCTATTATAGAAAAAATCGAAATCGTTATTCCCATTAAAGGAGTAATATTTTCATTTACTCTTTTATCTATCATTAAAATTTTTGCATTGGCATAATAAATAATTATCAATAATAGCATTCCAGTAATAAAAGTAAGGTAGCTTTGCCATTTAAATATAATTAAATTTTTAGAGAATTTTTCGGGTGCAACATTAAGTCTTTCTACGCGGTAAAACCAACCGCTATGCTGCAAGATGCCATCTGCATTCACTGCCTCGCTTGTTGTATTCTTTTCTAATTTATTATCTAAATAATTAAATAAAAAACTATTACCTACCCAAAGAATTGCAAATAATACATGCGACCATCGTAATAAAACTTCGATCCATTTATAGATATAGGGTAAAAATTCCATTTAATATTTAACTTTGTCTGTTTTTTTATCCCACAATTCAAAAGCTTTCAAAGCTTCATTTCTCATCATTTGGACCATAGGAATTTTTCTTTTGTTAATATTTTTTTGGAATTCTGAATAAATAAATGAATCGTCAAAATCAATCTTTTGAGCATCATCTCTTGTGTTCGCGTAATATATTTTATCAATGCGAGCCCAATAAATTGCAGATAGACACATGGGACACGGCTCACATGTTGAATACAATTCACAACTACTAAGGTCAAAATTATTTAAACTTTTGCAAGCTTGACGTATAGCAACAATTTCTCCGTGAGCCGTAGGATCGTTGATCAACGTAACTTCATTTGATCCTTCGGAAATAATTTTATTTTCCTTAACAATAACACTTCCAAAAGGTCCACCACCTATATTTACACTTTCGATTGAAAGTTCTATTGCCCTTTGCATAAATTTATTTTTCATAATTTGTTTTTCAAATCCTTTATACTTAATAGAATTGCCTCTGGAGTAGCCGGCGCATTAAGTTCTGGTATTTTTGTATAATTTCCTACCGAAGCAATTGCATCCTTTATTGCAAAAAAAACGGACATTGCTAACATTAATGGAGGCTCTCCTGTTGTCTTAGACTTATTAACCACATTTTCTTTATTTAAATTTTTAAAAATTGCTACATTAAATTTTTCTGGCATATCATTTACAGCTGGTATTTTATAAGTCGAAGGCGAATGCGTAGTGAGTTCCCCGTTTAATTTCCAAATGACTTCTTCTATAGTTAGCCATCCAGCACCCTGGACAAACCCTCCTTCGATTTGCCCTTTTTCAATCGCAGGATTGATTGCTCTACCATGATCATGAAGTATATCAACGCGTAAAATTTTATTTTCACCAGTTAAAGTATCAATTAAAACTTCAGAAACAGCAGACCCATAGCAAAAGTAAAGAAAAGGGTTGCCAAGAAAAGTTTTATTATTGAAATGTATTTTTGGAGTTTTGTAAAAACCTGAAGATGACAATGAAACCCTATTAAGATAAGCCTCTTTTATTAATGAGTTAAATGAAAAAGTTTTTCCTTTAAATTTAACCATACTGTTTTTGTAGATAGCCTTGTCATTTTTCAATTTGTACTTTCGTTTTACAAATAAAGCTAAATTTTCTTTTATTTTATTCACTGCATTTATTGCTGCTGCTCCATTGAGATCTGTAGTTGAACTTGCCGCAGAAGCAGATGTATTTGGAACCTTGTCTGTACGAGTAGAAGAAATTTTAATTTTATTAAAAGGTAAGCCTAATTCACTAGCAACTAATTGAGCAATTTTTGTATAGGTACCTTGCCCCATTTCAATTGCACCAGTAGATACATTAACACTTCCATCAGCATAATAAATATGTACTAGGGCTCCTGCCTGATTAAGATGTGTTGTGGTAAATGAAATTCCAAATTTTACTGGAGTAATTGCTAATCCTTTTTTAAGATATCTATTATTTAGATTAAATTTTCTTATGTTTGATTTTCTCTTCTTATAATTTGAAGATTTAATCAATTTTCTAAAAATTTCATTAATAACATTATCTTTAATTTTCATGCCATAATGAGTGATGTTCTTTTTATTTTTTTGATAAAAATTTATTTTTCTTATTTCTGCAGGATCTTTTCTTAAATGCCTTGCAATATTGTCGACAATATTTTCTATTATCATCATACCCTGATTTCCGCCAAATCCTCTAAATGCTGTTGAGGACGATGTGTTAGTTTTACATAGATAATTTTCGACAGAAACATCTGAAAGATAATAAGCATTATCAATATGAAACAACGCTCTAGAATTAATTGCACCTGACAAGTCGGGGGATATTCCACATCTTGAAGCAAGTTTTATTTTTACACCTTCAATGACCCCTCGATCATCAAAACCTACTTCATAATCTGCGTAAAAATCATGTCGCTTACCAGTTATTAAAATGTCGTCATCACGGTCCATTCTAAGTTTAACTGGAAGTTTTGTTTTTTTCGATAAAAGGGTGCAAATTGCAGCAAAAATAAAACTTTGGGTTTCTTTACCCCCGAAACCTCCTCCTATTCTTCTCACTTCAACATTAATGGTATTATTTTTTTGATTAAGCATCTTTGCAATAATTTGTTGCGTTTCACTTGGATGCTGAGTACTAGAATAAACTTTAAAATCATTGTCTTCTTGTGGAATTGCAAATGCAATTTGACCCTCGAGAGAAAAATGTTCCTGGCTTCCTAATGTAAAAGAATTTTTTAAATAGTTTTTTGCTTTACTAATTTTTTCTGAGGGACTTCCTCTTTTGATTTTTCTTCCCTTTAAAACAAAGAGTTTTTTTCTCAGAGCTTCTTTTATATCTATAACTGGTTTTAGAGTTTTGTAAGTTATTTTAGCTTTCAGAACAGCTTTTCTAGCAAGTTCAGTTGACGTAGCTACTACAGCGTACAGTGGTTGGCCAAAATATTCAGCTTTTTTTGGAAAAATTGGATCACCATCATAAACGGCACCTACATCATTACGTCCTGGAATATCTACTGAGGTCACAACAGAAACCACACCTTCACTCTTTCTTACTTCTCGAAGATCCAATTTTTTTATGATTGCATGTGCTTTTTTACTATATCCAATTGCTCCATATAATGTGCCTTCTGGCTCAACTATATCATCTATGTAGTTAGCATACCCGCTAACATGTTTAGCTCCACTTTCATGTGGTCTTTTTTCCATAACAAAAGAATCATTGTTCATTTTAAATATTTATTCTTATTAATTTTTTTTGTTTAATTTCTAAAAAGCATTTTTCCAATAAGTTTTTTGCAATTTCCATGCGATATTTCTGACTAGCTCGAGCATCGGTAATAGGTTTGAAATCTTTTTCCAGGGACTTTTTAGCCTTATTAATTATGCTATCCGATAGGGAGGAATTAAGGAGTATTTTTTCACAATTTATAGCCCTTTTAGGGACATTTGCCATTCCACCGTATGCAACTCTTATTTTTTTTATTTTGTTATTTTTAAGTCCAACATTAAAGGAGGCACAAACTGATGAGATATCATCATCAATTCTCTTTGAAATTTTGTAAGCTTTAAAAATATTTTTTAATTGTAAAGGAATTCTTATTGAATGGATAAATTGTCCCTTTTTAAGCTTTGTTTTACGATAGTTAATGAAAAACCCATTTAGAGGTAAAATTTTGGTTTTATTCTTATCTTTAACAATTATTTGTGAATCAAGTGACAACAAAAGTGGAAGAGTGTCGCCAATAGGACTTGCTGTTGCTATGTTTCCTGCAATTGTGGAAACATTTAAAATTTGAGTAGAACCATATCTTTTAAGAATCTGCGCAAAATCTGGAAAATATTTTTTTATAAATGATTTAAAATCTATTAAAGGTGTTGTGGCACCTACTTCAATGTAAGTATCGCTTTTTCTAATATAATTTAATTCATCGATTGAATTCATATAAATTAAAGAATCTAATTCTTTTCTCTCTTTGGTAACAACTAAAGAAACATCGGTTCCTCCACTTAATAATTTAGAATTTGGATATTGCTTAAGAATTTTTATTAATTCATTTACATTTCTGGGTGCAAAATACTTTTTATTTTTATTTGATATAACAATATTTTCACGTTTTATTTTTTTTAAAAGAGAAATGAATAGCTGCTGATTTTTTTTGAAAAAGTCAAACTTGCTGATTTTATTTAAACTTTTAGCGGCATCTATTATGGGTCGATAGCCTGTGCACCTGCACAAATTACCAGAAATCGAATCTTTGATAACATTATCTTCATAAAAAGAATAGTTTTTGTACATTGCAAATAAGGACATTACAAATCCTGGTGTACAGAATCCACATTGTGAACCGTGATAGTTAACCATTGCCTCCTGTACTGGATGTAAAGATCCATCTTCAGAAACTAAATCTTCTACAAGTACAAGCTGTTTGCCAGCTAAAGTTGGAACGAATGCGATACATGCATTAATCGCCTTATAAATAATTTTACCTTTTTTTAACTCTCCTAATACTATTGTGCATGCTCCACAGCCTCCTTCTGAGCAACCCTCCTTGGTTCCTGTTTTTCTTAGTTTTGTCCTAATATAATTAAGTATAGTTTCATTAGGATCTGGACTATGAATTTGTATAATTTGATTTCCATGAACAAACTTAATGATATTGGAAGTCATTTAGCTTCCTCGATAAGTTGAATAACTCCAAGGTGAAACAAGCAACGGTACATGGTAGTGCTCATTTGGATTAGATATTCCAAACTTAATTACGATTTCATCCAAAAATAAAATTTTAGGAAGGTTAGTTATTTTTTTAAAATAATCTCCTACAAAAAACACAAGTTCATATTGTCCTTCTTTAAAAGAATTTCCCTCGATCAAAGGTTTGTCCGTCCGTCCATCATTATTCAAAACTATGGAGTTGAGCTTTTCTCGTTTGTCTGAAACAAAGTAAATATCCACTTTAATACCCTTTGCAGGTTTACCAGAAAAAGTATCAAGGCAATGGGTGGTTAATTTTGTCATAAGATTATGTATATATTATATAAATAATTAAGTAATTTAAATATTAAAACTTACCATAATAAAATTGTTACGATGAATACGATTGATAAAATTAATAAATTATCTCGAAGTGAATTTGTTGAAATTTTTGCTAATATTTTTGAAAAGACCAAATGGATTGCGGAAAAACTATATAACCAAAAACCCTTTGATAGTTTTGTAGATTTATGTTCAATAATGTTAGGAATTTTTGAAACTGCTAGTAAAGAAACTCAATTGAAAATTCTTAAAGCTCATCCTGATCTAGCTGATAAAGTAACGGTTAATTTGTTTACCACAAATTCTCGAACAGAACAAAGTAATGCAGGATTAGATCAATGCTCTGAAGAAGAATTTAATGAATTTAAGAATTTAAATAAATCTTATAAGCAAAAATATGGTTTTCCATTCGTTATTGCTGTCAAAGATAAAAATAAAATAGAAATTTTAAGTGAATTTAAAAAAAGAAATTTAAATAGTGTTGATAGTGAATTTAAAGAAGCAATCATACAAGTAGGTAAGATTGCTAATTTACGTTTAAATGAAATAAATATAAAATAATTAAATTTATGAAAGTTTATGATTGTTTCATGTATTTTGACGAGGACACAGTCGTTGACATTCGTCTGAATTGTTTAGATGCCTATGTTGATAAATTTGTAATTGTTGAAAGTAAATTTACACACAGTGGTAAAAAAAGGGATTTATTCTTTGATATCAATAAATTTAAGCATTTCAAAGATAAAATAAGTTACTTTGTTTTAGACCATGAACCTAATGGGATAGAAAAGGTAAATGACAAAGACGATGAAGGTACAAAATCTGGAAAATATATTTTAAATGCTGCTAAAAGAGAAAATTATCATAGAAATTGTATTACTAGAGGTCTCAAAGAAGCTGACCCAAAAGATATCATAATGGTATCAGATGCTGATGAAATTCCAAATCTTGAAAATTTGGATTTCAAAAAAATAAAAAATAAGTTAATTTTTTTTCAACAAAAAATGTTTTATTACAAATTAAATTTGTATTTAGATTCCTTTAATTGGTTTGGAACCAAGGCATGTAGAAAAAAGGATTTAATTTCTCCTCAATGGCTAAGAAATATTAAAGATAGAGGTTATCCTTTTTGGCGAATAGACACTTTATTTTCAAAAATTAAATATCAAGATATTTACTTTGTAGATAATGGAGGATGGCATTTTTCTAATATAAAAAATGCAAAAGCTATTGAAGAAAAACTTAAATCCTATTTGCATCATAGAGAATTTGATATTGAACCTTTAAGTGTTGAAAAAATTGATAAAATTATAGGAGAAAAAAAGACGATTTATGATCTTAAAGTGGATAAACGTGTATCTAAATTTAATAAAGGTCAAAAACTAACAGCTATAGATTTAAAACTGCTTCCTAATCATATTCAGAAAAATATTGAAAAATACAAATTATGGTTGGAGTAAATCGTTTGAAAAAATTAATATTTAACTTCACCCGAATCTACTGATCTCCACATGAACCAAGTAAAAACACTCCTATAGCCTGCATGTTTTTTTGAAAGTTTATCTAAAAATCTTTTGCTTGGAGGGTAAGATACACTGTAATTTTTTGATATAGCGCGAAGAAGACCAACGTCAGTAATTGGTAGTACGTCAGGTCTGTTTAAATTAAAAATTTGAAACATCTGCCCTGACCAGACTCCCAATCCTTTAAACTGTGTTATATAATTTATAGCTTGTTCATCGTTCATTTTTTTAAGTTCTTTTATATTGAAAGATTTATTTTTAAAACTCCTAGCAAGATTTTTTAAGTATTTTATTTTTTGTCGAGATAAACCTGCACGTTTCAGATGACGGCTGGGTAATTTTAATATTGTTGAAGGGATAATTTTTTTTTTACACTGTTTTTCAAATTTTAACCAAATAGAGTCCGCTGCCTTTGTTGAGATTTGCTGTCCCACAATTGTTCGACACAGAGAGAAAAAGGGATTGTTTTTATTAGTTAAAAAACCCTTATTATATTTTGCAATTATTTTTTTTAATACGCGATCCTTTTTAGACAAAACTTTCTTTGCCTTATTCCAATATACAGGGGGATGTTTCATTGTTGCCTAGGCATAATTACCGGTTTGTTGAGCTGATGTTCTCTTGTAAAAATTATAAGAGAAGAAATAACAATTAGTAAAGCCCCAAATATCGTATAGTGAGAAGGTATTTCTTGAAAAATAAAAAAACCAAAAACGATAGCAAAAACAAGTGATAAATATTTAAGAGGTGTCGTTAAAGATACTTCTGCAAGTTTATAAGATTGAGTCAGCAATAAATTTGCCACAGAACCAAAAATTCCAATCAAAACAAGCAAGATAAAATCAAACTTTGTGGGCATTGCCCACCCTCCAAAAGGAAACGTTGCAAGTCCACATAATCCACTAACTAAGGTAAAATAAAATGCGATCAACCATACACTTTCTCCATAGAGTGTAAGTTTGCGAATAAAAATACAAACAGCCGCAAATCCTATACAAAAAATAATGGGAAATATGTAATAATAATTTATTGATCCAAATCCTGGTGTGCTTATAAACAAGACCCCAAAAAATCCCAAACCAACAGCACTCCAACGTTTTGCTCTTACTTTTTCGTCTAAAAAGAAGATGCTCAGTAGGGTTACAAATATTGGGCCCGCGAAAGTCATTGCGGTTACTTCTGCTAATTGTAAATTTCTTAAAGCGATAAAAATAGCTACCATGGCGATGGCACCAAATAATGATCTATAAAAATGAAGACCCCATCTTTTAGTTTTATAAAAATCTTTTATGCGATTTTTGGGAATTAAAAAAAAAATAGGAATAAAGCCGAATAATGCACGAAAGAAAAGTATTTGGCCAACAGCATAATCATCTGTAACTTTGACTAAAATATCCATCAAAGAGAAAAAAGTGACACTTGCTACCATGCATAACGTGCCCAAAATGTTTTTGCTCATTTTATTATATTAATTTATATTTTATTCTCTAAATATAAAAAAATTATGCAAAAAGCTATTTTAGCTCTAGGTTGCTTTTGGGGTCCTGAAGAAAAGTTTAGTAAAATGAAAGGAATAGTCTCAACGGAAGTTGGCTACTGTGGAGGCAATAGTCCAAATGTCACATATGAAGAAGTATGCAGTGGTTTCACTAATCATGCTGAAGTAGTCAAACTTGAATACGATGAAAATAAAATTTCTTATGAAGATATAATGAAATTTTTTTTTGATTTTCATGATCCAACACAACTTAATGGACAAGGTTTAAATATTGGAACTAATTATAGAAGTGAAATATTTTATATTTCCGAAGATCAAAAAAAAGTGGCAGAAAAAATTTTTAACAACCAGAATGAAAAATTTAAGGGAAAAGTAGTAACAAGAATATCTAAAGAAAAAAATTATTGTAAAGCCGAAGAATATCACCAAAAATATTTTCAAAAAAAAAATCTTTAATGACATTGGTATCAACTAATTGGCTTAATGAAAATTTAAGAAAAGTAAAAATTATAGATTGCTCCTGGCATATGCCTTTAACACAAAGAGATGGATATAGTGAATATTTAGAAGAACATATTCCAGAAGCTATTTTCTTTGATATAGATAAAAACTCTGACCCCAATACTGATCTACCACACATGCTTCCAAAAGCTAATTACTTTCAAAAAGTGGTCTCTGATCTTGGAATTACCAACGAAAACAAAATTGTTATTTACGATAATTCTGACGTATTCTCAGCCTGCAGATGTTGGTTTACCTTTTTTTATTTTGGTCATAATCCAAAAAAATTATCAGTTTTAAATGGTGGGTTAAAAAAGTGGAAATTAGAAAATAAAACTATTTCAAAAATGACTAAATCAATAAGAAAAAGCAACTATTTTGTCAGTGAACAAAAAGATTTAGTTAAAAATATAGAAGAGATTGAAAGAAATATTATAGACCAAAAGTTTGAACTCATAGACGCAAGAAGCAAAAATCGCTTTGAAGGATTAGAACCTGAGCCCAGACCTAACTTAAAAAGTGGTCATATAAAAAATTCAAAAAACCTTCCTTTTGTTGAATGTATAAACAAAACAAATAGCACATTTAAGAATAAAGAAGATTTAATTAAAATATTTAAAAAAACAGGATCAGACAAATTAAAAAATCCGGTGTTTACTTGCGGCTCTGGAGTTACTGCTTCGATATTAGCTCTGGCGTTTCGATTAATACATGATAACTATTCACCTACTATTTACGATGGTTCCTGGAGCGAGTACGGTAAAATTAGATAAATGAAAAGATCGACAAAAATAACGACATTAGTAATAACTTTTTTTGTAATCATAGCAGTAGTGATAGGAGGACGTTATGCTATGAAAATTCACTTCCAAAAAAAATTTGGCACAAGATCTCCGCCAGCTGTGATGATTGTAATAGTAGAAAATAAAAATTTTAATCAAAAAATAGAAAGCTACGGAACAGCTTTATCTAAAAAAACAAATTCATTTAGAATAAAAAAATCTGAATTATTAAAACCAATAAGTTTTAACGAAAAAGTGGAAAAAGGAGATGTAATTGTTGAACTAAAATCTGGAAATATTGTTGCTCCTTTCACAGGAGTTTTGGGCAAAAGGGGAATTTCTGAAAACACTTTAGATTCTGAAAATTTACTAATTTTAACTTTAGATGACGCTACAACAATTTTTTCGGATTTAAAAATTCCAGAAATTTATGCTAGAGTTTTAAAAAAAGGACTGACAATAGAGGCAAAATTTGCTGCATATAAAAATAAAATTTATACAGGAGAAATTGAATCTGTAGCCTCACGTGTGGATGCACAAACAAGGTCGATTCTGGTAAGGGCAAAAATTAATAATGAAAATCTTGAAATTATTCCAGGTAGTCTTCTTGAGATCGATGTTGTATATGAAGAAAAAAATGCTTTAAGTATTCCCGATACAGCACTCTTAATGGAAGGAAATAAAAAATTTGTTTATAAAATAATAGACAATAACATGATTCAAAAAACAGAAGTTAAAACGGGTATCCGAGGTCAAGAAAATATTGAAGTTATTGATGGACTAGCCCTAGGAGACAAGGTTGTGGCTGAAGGTTTAATGAAAGTAGGACCAAGCATGAAAATAAAGCCAATTATCAAATCCAAATAAAAAAATTGATCATGTATATTACGGAAGTCAGCATCAAGAGACCTACCACGGCGGCAGTATTTTCGCTTTTACTTGTTGTTTTCGGAATCTATTTATTTTTTCAATTACCAGTAAGAGAATTGCCAGCAGGTATTCAAAATCCTGTGGTTCAGGTAAAAATTGATTATGCGGGAGCTTCAGCTGAAATTATTTCAAGTGAAATTATAGAACCTCTGGAAGACGTTATAGGTGCAGTTGAGGGAATTAAACATATAAATTCTAAAGCACAGGTAGGAGTTGCTGAAATTAATATTGAATTTGAAAATTCCATAGATTTGGATAATGCTGCTAATGATGTAAGAGAAAAAATTGCTCGTGTGGTTGATAATTTGCCGCAAGATTCTTCTGCCCCACAAATCTTAAAGCAAGCCCACGGCTTCACAACAACAGCATGGATTTCTGTTATAGGTTCAGAAAAATGGACCGACTTAGGACTTGGAGATTATGCGCGAAGATTTTTGATAGACAGTTTCGCAAATATTCCTGGCGTTGGGCGTGTACAATTAGGAGGATTAAGATCACTCAGTGTAAGAGTATACCTCAATCCTGTTTTGTTAGCTGGTAACAACGTAACGGTAAGCGAAATAGAATCAGCACTACGTCGTGAAAATATCAGTTTACCAAGTGGAAGTTTAGAAGGCTTCAATTTGGAATTATCTCTTTCTATGGAAAAAGCATACAAAGATTTAGATTCAATAAAACAGCTACCAATAAAAAAAGTTAACAATAATGTCATTCGCTTAGAAAATGTAGCTGAGGTAAAATTTGCTCCAGAAAATGAAAAAGTATTATTTAAAGTACAAGGTAAGGATACAAACCCTAATGAAAAAATCGTAGGAATCGGACTCTATGCAAAGGACTCTGCCAGTATTATAGAATTAAGTCAAAGAATAAAGAAAAGAATAAAAAAAATTGAAAAAACTTTACCAGATGGTTTAAAATTAAGCGTATCATTTGACAGAAGTACTTTTGTTAAAGCTAGCATTTTTGAAATATGGAAAACATTAGCCATAGCTTTCGTGCTTGTAACACTAATTATATACTTTTTCTTAGGTAATCTTAAAGCTGTGATAGTCCCAGCGGTCGCCTTGCCGGTAAGTTTAATTGGTTCATTCTTGGGATTGTGGATTTTTGATTTATCAATCAACATTTTTGTCCTTCTTTCATTTATACTTGCTATAGGAATTATAACTGATGACAGTGTAATCATGACCGATGCGATTTATCAAAGAATTGAGGATGGTCAAACTCCTTTAGTTGCTTCGCTGCTCGGAGCTAAGAGTATTACGGCTCCAATAATTTCCACGACTTTAGTACTTGTCAGTAGCTTTGCCCCATTGATTTTCCTTTCAGGAATATCAGGAACATTATTTAGAGAAACCGCAATTACTCTTACTTTTGCAATTGTTGTTAGCTCTTTCGTGGCCTTAACCTTGAGTCCAGCACTTGCCGCAAATTATCTTAGTAAAAATATGAAAAAATCTAAAATCGTTTTAAAGTTTGAGAAATATTATAAATCATTTTTAGAATTCTATATTGATACATTAAATTATTGGATCAAAAAACCTAAAGTTATAATTGGATTTATGTTTTTAATTATTGTTGCATCTGTATTGCTCTTCAATTTTAGTCCTAAAGAATTGCTTCCACAAGAGGACCGTGGAGTTTATTTAATTATTGGTCAGACTGATATTGGAAGTAGCTACCAGTACACGGTTGACAAAGCCGAACAAATGGAAAAACGATTGATTCCTTTAGTTAAAAATGAAGATGAGTCTTACAAAAGATTGATTCTCAGGGTGCCAGGATGGAGTACAGGAAATAGCTACAATAGTTTTATTATTATTGCTTTGCTTGATAACTGGAAAGACAGAAGTGAAAGTACCAAGAAAATTATGCGCAAAGCTATGGGCAAAATTGTAACATTACCTCAAAGTTTAAGTTTTCCTATTTCTCCCCAATCGATTCGTGTCAGTGAATTTCACAAACCAGTTCAACTCGTTCTACAAGGAAAGAGTTACGAGGAATTAGAACTGTGGCAAAAATTAATAATGAAAGAACTGAGAAAAAATAAAAATTTAGCGGCTATTGAATCAGATTTTACTCGACAAAATCCAGAAATTAAATTGATCATAAATAGAAAAAAAGCTCAGGACTTAGGAGTTTCAGTCGTAGACATTAATCAAACAGTACAGACTTTATTTGCAGGAAAAAATATTACCAATTTTAATAAATTGGGCAAAGAATACCCCATTATTCTTCAAACTGATATTGAAAATAGAAGAAAAAGTGAAAACTTAGCTAAAGTTTTTGTACGTTCGAACACTACAGGAAAATTAATATCATTATCTAATCTTGTCGAATTTGAAGAAATGGGCTCAGCAAAAATCTTATCGCGATTTGATCGAATTCGTGCCGTTACCATCAGTGCTCGACTTTTAGGAAATTATACCCTTTCAGAAGCCATAGATTATATTACAAAAACTGTACAAACCAATGTTCCTGAAGCTGGAATAGAATGGAAGGGTCAGTCTGAAGAAATTCAAGAAGTAAGTAAGGAAATATATATTATTTTTGCATTAGCTTTGGTGACAGCCTTTTTGGTCATGGCAGCAAATTTTAATAGTTTCATCCATCCATTTGTAATTTTTTTAACAGTTCCTCTTTCAATTTTTGGTGGAATACTTTTTTTGCTTCTTTTCAACTCAAGCATAAACATTTTTTCACAAATTGCTCTCGTGATTCTTATCGGTATGAGTGTTAAAAACTCAATACTTATAGTTAGTTGGGCGAACGAACTGAGAAAAACTGGAAAAAATCTTCAAAGTGCTGCTTTAGAATCTTGTAGAAAAAGATTTCGCGCTATAATTATGACAAGCGTCAGTACTTGTGTAGCAGTTTCACCCTTAATTTTTGGTAATATTGGACCGGGTGCTGGTGAATCTGCACGTCTCGCCATCGGCTCAACAATTTTTGGGGGAATTTTTTTAAGTACATTTCTAACTCTTTATATTACTCCAACAATGTATGTTCTACTTACTAAAAATACTAAAAGGATTGATGCAGTTGATCTTGAGTTAAGTAAACAACTTAAAAAATAATATATTTATTCCTATTCAGTCTTTTTTGACATTTAGATAACTGTTTGCGGTATTGATTAGCTTGGTTTTTAACTTCTTTTGCAAAAAGAATTACTTTTTTATTCTTTTTGTAATTTTTGTAATTTCCCCATCCTTCATGGTAAGCGATATATTGTCGGTAAGTATCGGTTTTTGGAATTTTTAAAAGTTTTTCTGTTTTATTAATATACCATCCTATAAAATCAACACTATCTTTGAATCTTGCTCTGGTTGCTAGGCGGCTGTTTGTCTCCTCTTTGTACTGATCCCAAGTACCTTTTACAGCTTGAGAATAACCAAATGAAGTTGATTTTCTTTTGTAGGGAATAATTTTAAATAATTTTGTTCGCTCAGGTTTTGCTAACCAATCAAAATTAGATTCTTTTTTTATGAAAGCCAACTGAATATAAATAGGAGCACCCCATTTTTCCTCTACTTTTTTGGCATGTTTATACCAAAAATATTTTTCAGAAAAAATATCACAACTATTTTTTGTATTTAAGGGTATCGAAGAACAAGAAGATAAAATAACGAAAACAAAAAAATTGATAAAATATTTTTTGATTGACCGAATCACGGGATTAACTTACATAAAAATATCTGAACAATAAATAGTAATTAATTTTTTTTTCTCCATTCCTCGGGATTTTGAAAAGTTCCTTGCCAAATTCCTAATTTATTTTTTTTAGCATGTTGTTCTTCTAAAATATATTTCTTTGAGTATTTTTTATATGCAACTGCGTATCCATTTTTCACAAGCCAAGAATTAATATCTTTATTTTTTAAGTAACAAATCGATAAATATCTATTATATCGATCTTTGCTTTCTGATACACACTTTACTTTTTTATTATTAATTAACTTCTTTAATTGATTTGTTGCTAATAAGCCACATTCATATTTTTTTTGGAAATTTAAAATAAAAATAATTAAGTATGATTTTTTACAAATTTGTTTTTTTTCTGGAGCATCTACACCAAATAATCTGATTTTATTACCATTAATGTCTAATGAATCTCCATCTATAACTCTTGGAATTCCTTCAAAAATTGATGCAAAACTATTTTGTTGAAAAAAGAAGATAACAAATAAAATTAAAATTTTATAAAAATTCTTTTTTTGCACGCTCAAGCAAAGAACTCATTTGTTCTCTTATTTCTGAATCAGATATACTTATCGATTCTTTTTTAAAATCACTCTGAATTTTTCTAAAAACGTCCTCGTCTCCAGGTCCTGCAAAATCAGATTTAATAACTTCTTGAGCATAAGATACTTTATTGTTATCCTTTTTGCCCAATTTATCTGCTGCCCATTCTCCTAATAATTTATTTCTCTTTGCATTAACTTTAAATTGAACTTCTTCATCTCGAATGAATTTCTTTTCGAAACTTTTTTCTCTCTCATCAAATGAACTCATTTACTTTCTCCAAAATTTATAAATTAATACTACTATATAAACAATTAATACACCCAAAATATTACCTGCAAGATCTGACATTTGAAAGGATCTTTCAAAAATTACAATATGAGAAACTTCTAGTATGATTGATAAAAAAAATAAATAAATGACAACTAATTTAAATTTTCTATCTCTTAAATAAGAAAAAAAACCAAGTGCAGAAACAAGAAGATAAATATATAGATGTTGAGAGGAAATATATAAAAAATCTTTTGTAATCTGAGGCTGTAATCTAAAATCTCCATATAGCAGAAAACCTAAAATACTTCCTGGGTACAACGAAAATATAATTAAAAATAAAGTAAAAATATGAAATAATATTCTTAGATAACTGATTGCTTTATCCATTTCAAAAAATCTTTGTTACCACTTTTAATATCAAAAAAAATTACACATGGCACAGAATATGAATGTAGTTTTTTTACTGTATGAATAATATTTTTTTGATTTTTTGAGGTTGTCTTACCACAAATAATTATTTCTTTTGAATTCTGAACTTTATTTTTCCAAACAAAATAAGAATTCACGTTACTTATAACATTTGCACAAGCAATTAATTTCTTGTCTAATAGTTTTTTAGCTATTTTTTCTGCTTCCCTATGATTGGGCGTGATAATGTAAAAAAATTTGATATTTTTCATAACATATTTTATTTATAATATATTCATACTAATTGTTACAAATGAATCATCTAATTCTAGTAAGGCATGGACAAAGCATTTGGAACCTTGAAAAAAGGTTTACAGGTTGGGTTGATGTAGAATTAACAGACCAAGGTAAGTTTGAGGCCAACGAATCTGGCAAATTGATTAAAAAGTTAAATTTAAAAATTAATAACTTCTTTTGCTCTTATCAAAAAAGAGCGATTAACACTCTGGAATTAATTTTAAACACTATTAATTCTAAACCAAATCAAATTACTAAAGCTTGGGAATTAAATGAAAGACATTATGGAAATTTAACAGGGTTAAACAAAGATCAAACGAAAAAAGTTTATGGAGAAAAAAAAATCCATATTTTTAGAAGATCTTGGGATATGTCTCCTGCTCCATTAAATAAAAACAATCCATATCACCCTTTAAATATTAAAATTTATAAAAATATTCCCAAGGATAAAATTCCTGATACTGAATCTTTAAAAGATACTTATGAAAGGGTAATTTACTATTATTTAAAAAACATTGAGCCTTTGATTCAAAATGGTCAAAATGTATTAATTTCAGCTCATGGAAATACATTGCGAGCACTTTGCAAAAAACTATTTAATATTTCAGACAAAAATATTCCAAGATTAGAAATACCAACTGGTAACCCACTTCTTATTAAATTTAAAAACAATTTAAAAATTGATGATTGCCATTATCTCGATAATAAAAGATCAAAGGATTTATTGGTTAAATTCTAAAATCTTTCTTCAATCAATTGATGATAAATTTTAAAATTTGTAATATGTAAAAACTCTTGTTTGCTTTTAACTCCTAATAACTCTTTATTTTTTATTAAAAGATCCCAAATTAAGTTCATCGAAAAGGGTTCATTTTTTTTATTTTTAAACACAGAATTATTTAATATTTGAGAACCAGTATAAATATATTTTTTTTCATTGCTTTCCCTATCAAGAATATTTTTTTTTAAATTAAAGTCTCCATTCATAGTTTTGTCAAAACTTTTTGTCTTATCAACAACTAATAAAACACTTTTGTAATCATTATTAAAATATTGTTTCTCCATAACCTTAAAATCATCTAGATAAGACTGAGACCAAATAGTATCAGGATTAAAAACAAAAAAAGGATCGTTATTAAATTTTTTAGCCGCATTTAATACTCCTCCTCCTGTGTCTAGAATTTTTTCATGTTCTTTTATAAGAAAGATTTTTGAACTAAATTTTTTATTATTGATGAAAGTATTGATTTGATCTGAAAGGTAGTGTGTATTGATCACAATTTCTTCTATTCCAAATTTTTCTAGAATATGAATTGTATTTTCTAATAAAGTCTTCTTATTTATTTTAAGTAGGGATTTTGGTTTAAATAAAGTCATCGGATTTAATCTTTTTCCATATCCTGCTGACAAAATAATTGCTTTTTTAATTTGCATAAAATTTAATTTTTTTTCTAATTTTAGAAGAAATAAACTGATTTAAAATAGTATTAATTTCACCAAACACTTTTTTATCCTTTAGTCTTAATTCTAGTAATTTCCAAGTATAAGGAATTAATTTCAAATATTGTTTTTTTTTATCTCTTTTAAAAAGTCTTGAAAAAATTCCAATAATCTTAAGATTTCTTTGTACAGACAAAATATTGAAATCATGAATAAAGTTTTTTTTCTTTCTCCTGTATATTTGAGAAGCTTTGTTTAAATAATAATGAAAGATATCATTTTTTAGCCGATTTGAAGTTTTTATTCTTACATCATCAATAAGTGATGCCAGATCATAGGTAGGATTTCCAATAATTGCATCCTGAGAATCAATAACACCAATCTGATTATTAATCTTCATTAAGTTTGAAACATGAAAATCGCGGTGAACAAATATATTATTTTTAAATTTTAATTTTTTATAAAGTATTTGTAATTTTTTTTTTAAGACTTTTTTTATTTTTATTGCCTGATTTTTTTTCATAATTAACGGTAAATACCAATCAAAAAATAGATCTGATTCTTTGTGTAAGTTTTTTACAGAATAATTTTCTAATTTATAAGATTTTCCAAAAAAATCTTTAATTATTCTTGGCTTGACATTTTGTAATTTGATTAAAAGATTGACAGTTTTTTTATAAACATAAAATTTCGATTTGCTTTTTTCAAGAATATGACGAATCGTAATATTTCCAAAATCTTCTATTTCGATAAAGCCTTTTTTATAATTTTCTGTTAAGAGCCGCGGAGCTCTAATATTTTTTTCTAATAAAAAATGATTGATGGCACTATAAACTAATAAATTTTTAATTTTTTCTTTTTTTGAAATTACAATAATAGTGCTTAATTTTTTTTTTGGGTAAAATTTTCTATAAAACTTTCTAAATGATGCATCGCCTGAGATGGGCGATAATTTAAATTTTTTCAAAATCATAATTGCTCCATTTGCCGTGACCTTTGATTTCAAGATTTCTCTGATCTAAATTTTCTTCTAAATAGCTAAAAAATAGTTCAATACGATCATTTGGTTTTTTTTCAATTAGTTCAGGCCACTCAATCAAGGTTATACAATTTTCAATTTCAACAAATATTCCTAATTCATTTATATCTTTACTATTTTTTAATCGATAAAGATCGTAGTGCATCACTTTTAATTCTTTAATTACATAATCAAATACAATATTAAATGTTGGGCTTAATATTTGACTTTCATTCATGCCTTGCTGAACTTCAAAATTATTAATAAAACCTCTAACAAAAGTTGTTTTTCCAACTCCAATTTCTCCATAAAGAAAAATTACATCTCCATTGGATAATAATTTTCCAATTTTTTTTGATAAATTAAAAGTATCTTCTAGTGAATTTAATTTCATCTAGCTACTAACTAGTAGCGATAAATATCCGGTTTAAATGGGCCTTTAACGTTAACGCTAATATATTCGGCCTGCTCCTTTGATAGCTTTGTTAGCTTTGCTCCTACCTTATTTAAGTGAAGATGAGCAACTTTTTCGTCTAAGTGTTTTGGTAAAACGTAAATCTTTCTTTGATATTTATCAAAATTATTCCAAAGTTCTATTTGGGCTATTACCTGATTAGTAAATGATGCACTCATAACAAAACTTGGATGTCCCGTAGCACATCCGAGATTTACCAGCCTTCCTTCTGCTAATAATAAAATTCTTTTTTTGTTTGGAAATTCAATTTCATGAACCTGAGGTTTGATTTCTGTCCATTTATAATTTCTCAAAGCATCTACCTGAATTTCATTGTCAAAATGACCAATATTACAAAGAATAGCCATATCTTTCATTTTTCTCATATGATCAGCCGTAACAATATCTTTGTTTCCAGTAGCCGTAACAACAATATCCGCTTTTTCTATAGCATCATCCATCAACACAACTTCAAATCCTTCCATAGAAGCTTGCAGTGCACATATAGGGTCTGTTTCTGTAATCATTACATGCGCACCATTTTGTTTAAGGGAAGCAGCGCTACCTTTGCCGACATTTCCATAACCTGCTACTATTACTGTTTTTCCAGAAATCATAACATCTGTTGCTCTTTTAATTCCATCAATTAAACTTTCCCTACATCCGTATAAATTATCAAATTTTGATTTTGTTACTGAGTCATTCACATTAATAACAGGAATCAATAAAGTTTTTTCTGCTTCCATTTTTTCGAGTGCTTTTATTCCGGTAGTAGTTTCTTCCGATAATCCTTTGATATTTTTAAGAAGTTCAGGATATTCTTTGTGCATTAAAGCAGTAAGGTCACCTCCATCGTCTAAAAGCATGTTTGGTTGCCAATCTTTTCTACCTTCAATTGTTTGTTTTATACACCACCAATATTCTTCCTCGGTTTCTCCTTTCCATGCATAAACAGGAATTCCTTTTTTGGCTATCGCTGCAGCAGCATGGTCTTGCGTAGAAAAAATATTACAAGAAGACCATCTTACATCCGCATCCAATTCAACAAGCGTTTCGATTAAAACCGCAGTTTGTATTGTCATATGTAGGCACCCTAAAATTTTTGCTCCTTTAAGGGGTTTTTTTTCTTTGTATTCTTTTCGTAATGCCATTAATCCAGGCATTTCTGTTTCTGCAATTGAAATCTCTTTCCTACCAAAATCAGCCTGGTCTATATCTTTAACTTTAAAATCTTGATTCATAGATCGGATTTTCTAACAATTTAATTCTTTTTAATCAACTAACTTAAATATTCAAACTGAATATTCAGGAAAATTTATATTAATTCTAGCACCTATACCCTTAGTATTATTTGATGCATTTATAGAACCACCATGTAATTCTATGATATTCTTAACAATATTTAAACCAAGACCTGTATGTTCTCCAAATTTTTCAGGTCGATTGCTATAAAATCGATTAAAAATTTGATCTATATTTTTTTCATTAAATCCTGAGCCTTGATCTTCAACGGCTAGATTCACTGTCTTATTTTCAGATTTTACCAAAACCTTGATTTCGCTATTCGGAGGACTAAATGAAATCGAATTATCTAGCAAGTTTGCCAACACCTGTTCTACACGACTTTCTATACCCAATATATTAGGCTTAGTTTTGTTATCAGAAATTGTATCAAACTTTATATTAATATTTTTTTTAGAGTTTAATAAATCATTATTGAAATCATCGATTACCGGTTTAACGACAGAAATAACATCAATTTTTTTCATTTTTTCTCTAGATAGTGCTGCTTCATCTTTCAGCATTTGAGAATAGTCAGTAATAAGTCTTTCGATTCTTAGAACATCATGTGAAATTATCTTTAAAAGTTTTGATCTTTTTTCAGGCTCATCTGTAGTATCTAATAATTCAGAAGCACCTTTTAGTGATGCTAGAGGATTTCTGATTTCATGTGTTAAATCAGTTGAAAAAGTTTCGGCAATATTTATTCTTTTATACAAATCTTGTGTCATGTCATTTAAAGAATTAGACAATAATCCCAGTTCATCTTTACGATTTAAAAATTTTTCAATAGTATCCCTCTTAACATCTTTATCTTTTATTGACTTAGTATAATCGACTAAACTTTTGATTGGTCTTAAAAAATATTTGTTTAAAAAAATTGAAAAAACAAAAATAACTAAAGCAACTGCCAGTACTGTTCGCAGAATGAAATTTTTTCTTTCTTCGACTGCTAGTATTATTTCATTGGATAATTCAGAAATAACAAGATAACCTAAATTTTTATTTTTGATATTTACGTTTTTGATTGTTGAAACGATATAGTTATTATTAATCTTACTATTTATTGTAAATGGATTTCCAAAATTTTTTGAAGTCTTATATTTTAAAATAACATTTTCAATTATAAAAATTGTATTTTTTTTTTTAATTTTTTTCAAACTTTTGTTTAAATTTGATTCCGTTTCCATTTCTCCAATTTCAAGTTCGGTTACTTCAAATTTCTTGGAAAATGATCTCGGATCCAAATCTAACACATTTGTATCACCAAGTAGATTTAGGTCATTATCAAAAAATTGAACTCTATCTAAACTTTGGAATAGAAACCTTGTTGATAATAAAAATCTGGTAATTTCATCTTTTTCAAATTTTATATTTAATCTTTCGATATGATTAATAGTGTTATCAATTATTTGAATATGATCTGAAGATTTTTTTTTAATTAGGCTAGGTTCAATTGCCTTTAGATAAAATATTGTAAGTAAAACAATAATTGAAAAAATGATAAAATTTATAAGTAGAAATCTCTTCAGAATTGATGGATTTTTTCCAAAAAAATTTGGCATTAACTTATGTTCCATCTATAGCCACTGCCATATCTTGTTTCGATTGCAGAAAAATTAGGATCAATTACTTTAAATTTTTTTCTTATTCTTTTTACATGGCTATCGATAGTTCTATCTTCAATATCAGTATTTTCTTTGTAAGCAATATCCATCAATTGTGATCGTTCTTTGATTACACCAGGTCTTTTTGCTAACTCTTTTACAATTAAAAATTCAGTTGTAGTTAATTTATCTGGCAAAGATTTACCATTCCACTCGCATTCCAGCTGAGAAGGATCCAATTTGAGTTTTCCATGAGAAATTAAATTTTTATTTTCTTCTAAACCTGTATTTTTTTTTCGAAGCTGTACCCGAATTCTTTCAATAAGAACTTTGATTGAAAAACCTCCTGATTTTTTAATAAAATCTTCTGCACCAAGCTTTAATCCAAGTAGTTCATCGATTTCTTCGTCTTTAGAAGTTAAAAAAATTATAGGTATAGAAGTTTTTTTTCTTAAACGTTTTAGCAACTCTTCCCCGTCCATTCTTGGCATCTTAATATCTATTACTGCTAAATCAGGCGGAGTTCTGCTAATTCCAACTAATGCTGTCTCTGCATCAATATATGTTTGAACTTTAAAACCCTCTCTTTCTAAAGCCATACTAATACTGGTTAAGATATTTCTATCATCATCTACTAATGCAATTGTCTGAGTCATAATTGGTTAAAAGATTACCCAATATAGAAATACTAAATTGTCTTAAATTGGGCAAGCATTAGAACTATTAATGTATTTCACCCCAATTATATCCTGAATTTACATGAACTTCTAATGGAATTGAAAACATATGATATTCAGAATTTGAAATTGATATCATTGCTTCTTTAATAGTTTTTTCAATATACATTGCATCTTTTTCTAAACATTCAAATATAAGTTCATCATGAATTTGTAACAACATTTTCGTTTGCAGCTTTTTATCATTTTCAATTAATTTATTTATCTTAATCATAGCCAGTCTAACAATGTCTGCAGCAGAACCTTGGATTGGAGCATTAATTGCCGCTCTCTCTTGAAAGCTTCTAATACTAAAATTTTTATCATTAATGCCTCTAAGGTGAATTCTTCTTCCAAAAATGTTACTGACATAACCTTGTTTTCTACAAATACTTATTGTTGAACTCATATAATCTTTTATTTCAGGAAAATTTTTAAAATAAGAATTTATAAAATCTAAAGCTTCTTGATTTGATACAGAAATTTGTTTAGCTAAACCATATTGAGTGATTCCGTAAATAATACCAAAATTAATTGTTTTAGCTTTTCTTCTAAGAGCGTCATTAACTTTATTAATTGGTACATTAAAAACCTGACTTGCGGTCAAACAATGAACATCTTCATTGTTTTTAAAAGCTCTTTTTAGTTCTTTCACATCAGCTATGTCAGCCAAAATTCTCATTTCTATTTGATTATAATCAGCAGAAATCAAAATATTTTTTTTATCAGCAATGAAGGCTTTTCTAATTTCTCTTCCTTCTTCTGATTTAATTGGGATATTTTGTAAATTTGGATTGCTTGAAGCTAATCTACCAGTATTTGTAGCTGCTAACAAAAAGGAGGTGTGTACTCTTTTTGTTTTTTTACTTATGTGATCTTGTAGAGCATCTGAATAAGTGTTTTTAAGTTTTGAAATTTGTCTCCATTCTAATATTAATTTAGGAAATTTGTGCTCTGTAAGAGCAAGATCTTCGAGAATATTCGCATTTGTAGCTAGACTCCCTTTTTTTGTTTTCTTCAATTTAGCAATTTTAAGTTCGTTATAAATTATTTCTCCAAGTTGTTTTGGTGAACCAATATTAAATTCTTTGCCAGCTATTGAATATATTTCTTTTTCTATTTTTCTTATTTTATCTTCAAACTTTTTAGAAAGTTTTTTAAGATATAAATCGTCAACCTTAATACCATTAAATTCTATTTTTGAAAGTAATTGTACCATTGGTTTTTCAAAAGACTCGTAAACTTTATTTAATTTTTCTTCATTAAGTTTTGATTTAAGACGATTATAAAGTCTTAATGTTACATCTGCGTCCTCTGCAGCATATTCCGTTGCTTTATCTAGTTCAATATCAGAAAAATTTAATTTATTTTTTCCTGTGCCAACTAATTCTTTATAAGAGATGGTTTTATGTTCTAAGTGAATTTCGGAAAGTGTATCTAGATTATGTCTATTACTACCAGCATCTAGAGTATATGAAATTAACATCGTATCCTCGATGGGATTAACTTCAATTCCGTTTTGCTTAAGAACAGTAAAATCAAATTTAATATTTTGACCAACTTTTTTTATACTTGGATCTTCTAATATTGGTTTAATTTTTTCTAATACTAATTTTTTTTTTAAACTTTTAATATTTTTATGAGCTAATGGTATGTAACAAGCTTTATTAGGCGCATAGCTAAATGAAACGCCAATTAGGTCAGCCTCTAGTGGATTTAAAGAAGATGTCTCGGTATCAACAGCAATAACTGATTGTTCGTTTAAAATTTTTAACCATTTATCTAAACTTTTTTCGTTGATAATGCTTTCGTAAGCCTTTGTATTAATTTTAGATGATTGTATTTTTGTAGCATTTAATTCGGATTTTTTTTTTCCTGTTTCACCATAAAAACTTATCGCTCTGCTTAATAATTTATTAAATTCCATCTTTCTTAAAAAATCATAAAGTTTTTCTTTTTGAACTTCTTTTAAAAGAAAACTACTTAGTTTGTCTTTAACTGGAACGTCGTCTTTAAGGGTAACCAATTGTCTGCTTAAAAGAGCTTTATCTTTATTTGCCAATAAAGTTTCTCTTCTTTTATTTTGAGGTATCTCATCAGCTTTTTTTAATAAAACATCTAAAGTTTTGTACTTATTAATAAGTTCAGATGCTGTTTTTATACCTATGCCTGGAACGCCCGGTATATTATCTGAAGAATCTCCTGCTAATGACTGAACATCTATAACTTGATCAGGTTTTACTCCAAATTTTTCAACAACCTCTTTCTCTCCTAAAACTTTACTTTTCATTGGATCGTAAAGTCTGACCTTGTCGGAAATTAATTGCATTAAATCTTTATCTGATGAAATAACCGTAACTTTAGCGCCTACTTTAATAATTTGTTTTGTGTAAGTTGCTATTAAATCATCAGCTTCATAGTTATATAATTCTATTGATGGTAAATTAAATGCTTCGACCGACTTTCTAATATATTCAAACTGAGGAGCTAAATCTTCAGGCGCTTCACTTCTGTTAGCTTTATATTCACTATAAATATCATTTCTAAAGTTTTTTCTTGCAGCATCGAAGATTACAGCAAAGTGTGTTGGTCTATGAATTGAGTCATCTGATCTTGAATCCTCTAATAACTTAAATAACATAGAACAAAATCCACTTACTGCTCCAGTAGGTAATCCATCACTTTTTCTAGATAAAGGAGGTAAGGCATAATAAGCTCTAAAAATATAGCCTGAACCATCAATCAAATAAAAATGATCAGTTTTTTTTATTGAACTCATAAAATAATATTATCTTAAATTAAATAAGTGTTGTATTTGTTTTAAAATATTTATGGCAAAAAAAAATGCTGTTTCAGTAAATCAATTAACAAAAATTTATGCAAAAAATTCTAGTAATTCAGTTGCAGCTCTAAATGAATTAAACTTAGAAGTGAAACAAGGAGAAATATTTGGGCTTCTTGGCCCTAATGGTGCTGGCAAAACCACTTTTATAAATATTTTATCTGGTACAGCTATCAAAACAAAAGGTAGCGTAAATGTTTGGGGATTTGATTTAGACAAAAATCCAAGACAAGTAAGAGCCTCTATTGGAATTGTTCCTCAAGAAGTAAATCTTGATGCTTTTTTTAGTCCTAGAAAGCTTCTTGAACTTCAAGCTGGACTTTATGGTGTTCCCAAAAAAAATAGAATAACTGATATTATACTAAAAATGGTATCTCTTGAAAAACAAGCCGAAAGCTATTCAAGAACTTTGTCAGGTGGAATGAAAAGAAGATTATTAATTGCTAAAGCAATGGTACATCAGCCCCCTATTTTAGTTTTGGATGAACCGACAGCAGGAGTTGATGTGGAGTTAAGGCAAAACTTATGGAAAAATGTAAAGAATTTAAATAAACAAGGTGTAACTATCATATTAACAACACATTACTTATTTGAAGCTCAAGAAATGTGTGACAGAATTGCAATTTTAAATAAAGGAAATCTTGTTGCACTTGATACAACAAAAAATTTACTTAATAGAATTAAAACAAAAAAAATTATATTTAAAGTCAATAAACCAATTGATCTGTCTCAAAAAAAAATGAATGGTCTTTCCTTTTCTTCAAGTTTAAGTAATGAAATAATGATAACTTATAAAAGAGACAAGCATAAAATAGAAGATATAATTGGAATAATTAAAAATGAAAGAGTTGAAATTATTGACATATCAACTGATGACGGTGATTTAGAAGATGTATTTATTCAGTTAACAAAAAACTAGATTTCTTAGAAAATGGTTGTAATAATTAAATATGGAAGCAGTAAATAAATATCAAATAGGTAAACTTGTTAAAATCGTCTCAATAGCAATATTAGGAACTTTGCTTTTAACAATTTCTGCAAAAGTTAAAATTCCTTTTTACCCGGTACCAATGACAATGCAAACTTTTGTTGTATTATTTCTTGGTATAGCATTTGGTTATAAAATTGGTCTACTCACAGTGAGTTTATATTTGTTTGAAGGAATTGTTGGTTTACCAGTATTTGCAAATTCACCAGAAAAAGGAGTTGGTCTTATATATTTTACCGGTCCAACAATGGGTTATCTTATTGGATTTTTGATAGCAGTTTCTTTAGCAGGTTATTTTAAATATGAAAAAAATTTTATATATATTTTTATTAAACTATTATTTGCGGTAAGTTTTATTTATATATTTGGTTTACTCTGGCTAGGTTATTTAATTGGTTGGGATAAACCAATTTTTAAATTTGGAGTCCAACCTTTTTTGCTAGCAGAATTATTTAAATTACTACTTCTTGTAATGTTATCTCCTTATATAAAGAAATTAAAAAAAATTATCTAGGAGATCTCTTGGATAATATTCTTTGAAGAGTCCTGCGATGCATTTTTAGACGTCTAGCTGTTTCTGAAACATTTCTATTACATAACTCAAATACCCTGTGAATATGTTCCCATTTGACTCGGTCAGCGGACATTGGGTCTTCTGGTGGATAAGCTTTTTTACTCGGATCAGCCAATAGAGCTGTTTCTATATCATCAACATCTGCTGGCTTAGCAAGATAGTCGATTGCTCCAGCTTTAATGGCAGCTACTGTTGTCGGAATATTTCCATAACCTGTGAGCATAATGATTCTACTTTCCTTTTTTGATTGCTGAATTTCTTTTACAACCTCTAGTCCGTTACCATCTCCCAGCCTTAAATCAATCACTGCAAAAGCAGGTTTATTTTCTTTAGCTTTCTGAACACCAGATTTTACACTTTCGGCTTGTGTAACTTTAAATCCTTTTTTTTCCATTGAACGGGCCAATCTATCTCTAAAAGGGTTATCATCATCTACGATAAGTAGAGATTTATCCTGAAAATCACTTATTTTTTTAGTCATATCAGTCATTTGGTAAATAATATTACTTTAGTTCATATATATAAATCTTTATTCCCAATTCAAGACTGCAATTTTTTCTTTACATTAAGTGACTATTACATTAATTGAAAAAAAAAGAGAAAAATTTTGAAAAAATTTTTTTAAGATACTTTAGTGTAACTTTTTTTAGGGAGTATGTGGGATGCAGAAGTTTAAAAGCGTTGACGAAATAGTTAATGAATTAAAACCAGTTGATCCAATTTACTGCATAAGACAGGATTCTATCAGGACAGCTTGTAATTGGTTTAATAAAAATTTTCCTGGGAAAATACTGTACGCAGTTAAAACTAATCCACATGAAAGAGTCATAAAGGAAATAAAAGATAGTGGAATTAATAAATTTGATATTGCCTCTATAGAAGAAATTAAAATAATAAAAAAAATTGCTCCGAATGCAGAATGCTTTTATATGAATACTACTAAAAGCCAAGAGCACATTAGAGAAGCATACTTTAACTACAATATTAAAAGTTTCGCTTTAGATACTAAAGATGAACTATTAAAAATAATTGAAGCCACAGACAATGCTCAAGACTTAAATTTATTTGTTAGAATTTCTATTTCAAATGAACATGCTGAGATTGATTTATCGAAAAAATTTGGAATACTTAGCTCTGAAGCCTTAGGTCTTTTAAGACTAACAAAGGCTCATTCTGCAAAAGTAGGATTAAGTTTTCACGTAGGATCTCAATGTATGCATCCAATATCTTATACAAAAGGAATTGGAGAAATAGGAAACATTATTAAGAAAACAGAAATAATTCCAGATTTTATAGATGTTGGAGGAGGTTTTCCAACTATTTATCCAGATTTAAAACCTCAATCATTGGACAATTATATATTTGAAATAAAAAAGGCTTTAACAAATCTAAAATTAAAAAAACAACCTATGTTAATGTGTGAGCCTGGAAGAGCTTTAGTTGCAGAAAGTGGATCCACAATTGTTAGAGTAATTTTAAGGAAGAAACAAAAACTTTATATTAATGATGGAACATATGGAAGTTTATTTGATGCTGGGTACCCAAATATTGTGTTTCCGAATAGAATGATTCCAAATGGAAGAATAATTTCAAAAAAACTTACAGCATTTAATTTTTATGGTCCAACTTGTGATAGTATGGATTACATGAAGGGCCCTTTTATATTGCCAAATAATATTAAAGAGGGTGATTATATAGAATTAGGACAGCTTGGAGCTTATGGCATTATATTTAGAACAAAATTTAATGGATTTTTTTCTGATAAAATATTTGAAGTGCAAGACAAAGCAATAATGTCAATGTATGAAAAAGAAGATGCCAAAAAATATCTTGTTGCCTAATGGTCAGTCCAAAATCAAAGATTGGTCATAATAAAAAAAGCTTCTTAGATAAACCTGTTGAACATATAGACATTACATCTTTTGATTCCAGAAAGATTATAGACTCGATGAGCAAAATGTCTTTTGCTTCAAGAGACACTGCGAACGCTGCTGGAATATTTGGTGAGATGCTTAAAGATAAAGATTGTTCAATTTTTTTAACACTTGCTGGTTCAACATCTGCCGCAGGATGTATGCAAATTTATTCAGATTTAGTTAAATACAATATGGTTGATGCTATCGTTGCAACTGGAGCTTCTATAATCGATATGGATCTTTTTGAAGCATTAGGATTTAAGCACTACCAAGGTTCGCAATTTCAAGATGATTCACAACTTAGAGATAATTATATTGATAGAATATACGATACTTATATTGATGAAGAACAGCTTCAAATTTGTGATAAGACAATTTGTGCGATTGCTGATAGCTTAAAACCAAAAGCTTATACTTCCAGGGAATTTATCAAAGAAATTGGTAAATATTTAAAGAAAAATTCTAAAAAAAAAAATTCTCTAATAGAGACTGCATATAACAATAATGTTCCAATTTTTTGTCCAGCATTTACAGACTCAAGTGCGGGATTTGGTTTAGTAATGCATCAAGAAAAAAATCCAAAACATCATATAACTATAGATTCTGTAAGAGAATTTAGAGAATTAACCGAAATTAAAATTAAGTCTAATGCTTCAGGTTTATTAATTATAGGTGGAGGAGTACCTAAAAATTTTATTCAAGATACAGTAATATGTGCTGAGCTATTAGGTAAAAAAGTAGACATGCATAAATATGCCATACAAATAACTGTAGCGGATAGTAGAGATGGTGCCTGTAGTAGTTCAACTTTAAAAGAAGCAAGCTCGTGGGGTAAAGTTAACACCTCTAAAGAACAGATGGTTTTTGCGGAAGCCACCAGTGTTCTTCCGTTAATAGCAAGTGATGCTTATCATCGAGAATATTGGAAACAAAGACATAGAAAAAATTTCTCAAAGATATTCGGATAAAAATTGGAATATTTATCAAATAGAAAAGGTTTTTTAGGAACTGAAAATAAGTTCAATAAAAAAGAAAAAGCTGTGGTCGTACCTTTTGGTTTAGAAAAAACTGTAAGTTATGGTTCAGGAACCAAAAATGGACCAAAAGAAATCATAAAAGCTTCTCATCAGGTAGAATTATTTGATGAAGATTTAAATTGTGAACCTTACAAAAAAATAGGAATTAAAACTCTTAAACCATTTACTATAAAAAAAAATATGAAAGAAGCTTTAAAACAAATAGCAAAAATAAATGATAGTTTGGTCACCCAAAAACTTTTTCCTTTGGTATTAGGAGGAGAACACTCTATTACGCCAGGATGTATTATGCCTTTTGTTAAAAAATATAAAAATCTTTGCTTATTGCATTTTGATGCACACGCAGATTTGAGAGAAAGCTATAATGGCAATAAATATTCACATGCTTCGGCAATAAGAAGATGCCTAGATTATAAAAATGTAAGCATAATATCATTCGGAATTAGAAATATTTCAGCCGGAGAAATAAGTTATTTAAAAAAAAATAAGAAAAGAATCAAAGTTTTTTGGGCAAAAGATAAGGATAAATGGAATTTAAATTTATTTAAAAAATTGATTAAGAATAAAAAAGTATATTTAACGTTTGATGTTGATGGATTTGACTCAAGTATTATGCCTGCCACAGGAACTCCTGAACCAGGAGGATTGTTTTGGAATGAAACAATAAAAATAATTAAAATAGCTTCAAAAAATTCAAAAATTGTTGGAGCAGATATTAATGAACTTGCTCCCATCAAAGGCTTTGATAGTTATAATTTTTTAACTGCCAAACTTGCTTACAAAATTCTAGCTTATATATTTATTAGAAATTAACTTAGATTCACTTTTTTAGTAGAAGAAAAATCTATAAGTCTATTCATTAAAAACCTGAATGGTATTAACATTGCCATTGTAACAATAATTTTAACTGCTAAATCACCCAATGATAAACTTACCCAGTTTATCCCTGTTCCATAAAAAGAAATTGAAAAAAATAAAAATGTATCAATTACAGATCCAAACAGAGAGGAAGTTAATGGGGCGACAAACCATTTTTTATTTCTAAGTTTATCAAATATTTGAACATCAATAAGTTGTGCTGTAATAAAAGCTGTTCCTGAACCAATGGCAATTCTAATTGAAATTAAATCAGAAAAGTTTGTGGAAAAATAAAATGTTAGAATTATTCCTAAAAAGAAACCAAAATAAACAATTTTTCTTGCAGCTTGTTTTCCATAGCTTCTGTTTGTTAAATCAGTAATTAAAAAAGCTATTGGATAACTAAAAGCTCCGTAAGTTAATATTTCATCCAAACCATAATACTTAATTGGAAATTGAACTAAATAATTCGAGACCAGTACTACAGTCCCCATAAAAAAAGATAACGTTAAGAACAATCTGTTCATTTGTGATCTTTATTAGTTTAGTGATAATAATAATTTCTTTATTTTTTTTACTTTTGGAGAAAGGTTAATAAATTTTGTACTCTTTAAGAATGAATCTATACCACCTTTTTTATCTACTGATCTCAAAGCTGAGTTTGTCACGTTTAATTTAATATTTTTTTTTAATATGTTGCTCACAAAAGTAACTTTTTTTAAATTTGGCAAAAATTTTCTTTTAGTTTTATTATTGGCATGACTCACTTTATGACCTTTTAGGGGAGATTTTCCTGTTAATTCACATTTTCTTGACATAAGCCTATTCTTTTGAATGACGGTATAGATGCTGTCTTCATCAACGTCAAGTTTATAAATTAACATTGACATAAATATATTACAGGATTAATTATCAAAAAATATTAATGTAATGGAAATCTATCTACCAATAGCTGAGGTCTCAGTAAATATATTTGTAATATTATTATTAAGTTTCGTTGTAGGTTTTTTGTCAGGACTTTTTGGTGTTGGGGGCGGTTTTTTAATGACCCCTTTTCTAATTTTTTTAGGAATCCCTCCTACTTACGCTGTAGCGAATGAAGCTAATAACATTTTGGCTTCCTCTACATCAGGTTCATTAACACACTGGTTTAAAAATACTTTAGATTACAAGATGGGTTTTATGATAGTTTTGGGTGGGATAATTGGAACAATTATAGGAATATTTACTTTTAGTTATTTTAAAGAAATTGGAAAAATAAATTTAATTATCTCTCTAGCTTATATGTACGTTTTGGCAACAATTGGAACCTTAATGTTGATCGAGGGAATTGCTGCAATAGATAGGGCAAGAAGAAAGATTTTTTTGAAAAAAAAATTACATTCTCATTATTGGATACATGGATTGCCATTTAGAATGAGATTTAATAAATCTAAACTTTACGAAAGTGCATTAGCACCTATTGTATTAGGTTTACTAGTAGGGTTTATCGCATCAATTATGGGGGTAGGTGGTGCATTTTTGCTAGTACCTGCGCTAATCTATATTATTGGAATGCCAACAAAATTAGTTCCTGGTACATCTCTTTTTGTAACAATATTTATTACTGCTTTTGTAACAATTTTACATGCTTTTAACTATCAATCTATTGATTTAATTTTAGTAATTATATTAATATTAGGTTCTATTATTGGAATCCAACTAGGAATTAAAGTTAGTGAATATTTGGAAGCCTCAGAGTTAAAAACTTTAATGGCAGTTCTTTTTCTGTCAGTTGGTATTGCAGTTGCTTATAATACTTTTTTTAGAACTCATGAAAATATATTAAATAATAATAGTTCAAAACCAGTTGAAATGAATCAAATTTATGAATCATTAATAGAACTATCAAATACTTTTCCAGCTTCATATGGATTGTTTTGTATTTTTTTTGCTATTGGTCTAGGAATTTTAGCTTCCATCATTAGAAAATCTGCAAGTAATTATAAGAAACAACGTTTACCAAAAAAAGCTGCTTGGTGATTTTAAATTTATTAATAGCCTTCTCTGGAGGATTTGTAAGTTTTTTATCTCCTTGTGTTCTACCTTTGATACCAGGTTATATTTCATATATTTCTGGTCAAACTCTCGATAAAGTTATTAAAGATAAAAAATCAGTTTTATTAAAAACAATTTTTTTTTCAGTGGGATTTTCAATTGTCTTTATTTTTTTTGGAATTACAGCTTCCTTTATTGGAAAATTATTAATTAGTTACTCAAGCCAACTAAGAATTGCCGCAGGTATAATCATAATATTATTTTCTTTACAATTCATTGGATTGATTAATTTAAAAATATTAAATTCAGAAACGAGATTTTTTACCAAAAATTATAATGATAATTTAATTTTTCCAATTATTGTTGGTGCAGCTTTTGGATTTGGTTGGACTCCTTGCATAGGTCCCATTCTTGGATCAATTTTAGCTTTAGCTGCAATAGAAGAAAATATTAGTAAAGGTACACTCTTACTTTCATTTTACTCATTAGGTTTGGCATTACCCTTTATTGTTTCTGGAATTTTAATTGATAAATTGTTATTTTTTTCTAAAAATTTTCGAAAGTATATATCAACCATTACAAGGGCTGGTGGGATTATTTTATTATTGACTGGAATAGCAATTTTAACCGGTCAATTACAGATTTTAGGATTTTTTATATTAAAATACTTTCCTTCTTTGGGAAATATTGGCTAATTATAACCCTTTACCTACAGCGTCTTTTATATTCTTTATGCCCTCAGTTTTTAGAATTTGAATTAATTCCTTTTTAATTTCTTTTACAATTCCTGGTCCTTTGTAAATCATTCCGGTGTAGAGCTGTACTGTATTTGCTCCTGCAGCAATTTTCTCAAAAGCACTTTTGCCAGAATCAACACCACCTACTCCTATTATATAAGCTTTGCCTTTTAATTTTTTATAAAATTGTTTTATCAATCCAGTTGATAAATCCCTAATTGGTTTTCCAGACAAACCCCCCACTTGATGTTTATTAGAACTTTTTAATAATGATCGATTTACGTTTGAAGTATTAGTTAATATTACACCGCTTATATTTTGATTAATTATAATTTCTGAAATTTTTTCTACCGAAGAGTCTTCTATGTCCGGTGAAACTTTAAGAAAAATTGGCATATCTACAATTTCTTTTTCTGGAAAATCTATTTTTTTTTTTAAAAAAATTGACATATCTGTAGTAGGTATTGGATCTTTTTTTAATTTATTTATATCCTCCATTAAAGATTCTAATTTTGCTTCATTATGAAAGTCTCTTAAATTTTTAGTATTAGGCGAAGAAATATTAATTGTTACATAATCTGCTAAGGAATATTTCATAATATTATACAAACATTTTAAAAAATCATATTCATAAGAACTGCTATCGTAATTAGGGCCAATATTTACCCCGAGAATTACCGAAGTATCAATTCGACGATCAAGTCTATCTACTACAGTCTCCAAACCATCATTGTTAAAACCAAGTCTGTTAATTAAAGCTTCATCTTCTTTAAGTCTAAAAATTCTTGGCTTAGGATTACCAAATTGTTTTTTTGGTGTTACTGTTCCAACTTCAATAAGACCAAAACCCAATTTCGAAAGTGGCGTATAAGCCTCTGCACTTTTATCAAAACCTGCAGCTAGACCTATGGGATTCTTAATTTTTCTTTTTAAGAAAGTTGTTTCTAACATTTCTTCATTTTCAACTTTAAAAAATTTTTTGGGAATAAAATCGAATTTTAAGGATTTAATAGCTAAATCGTGTGCGGTTTCCGGATCTAAATTAAATAAAAAAGGTCTTAAGATTGAAAACATTATTTAATATATTTATTAATCAGTTCTATACTTTTTTTTATACCAAAAAAACTTATAAAAAATCCCATTCTTGGACCATCTTGATCGCCAAAAATTATTTCGTAAATTGCTTTGAACCATTCTCTCAAATTTTCCTTATATCCATTATCTTTTCCAACTGAATAAACAATTGTTTGTATAGCTTCAGGATCCATCTGTTCCTTACAATCTTTTAATCTCTTAACCAAATCTTGTAGTGCTTTTTTTTCTTTATCATTAGGTTTTCTATATTTTTTATTTGGTTTAACTATATCTTCAAAATATTTTAATGCATATCCAACTAGACTATCTAGGATAGGGTGATCCGAAACTTTAATATCTTTTTTATTTTTTTTTATAAATTTCCATAATACATCTTTATCAGTAGCATTACTTGTTCCAACCAAATTCAATAAAACTGAAAACGGCATAATTGACTTTTCTTTAGGGGGATTTCCATTATGAACATGCCAAACTGGATTAAGAAGTTTTTGTTTATCATCTTGTTCCGTAAATTTATCAATGTATGTTAAATACTCATCGACAGCCTTTGGAACAACAGCGGCATAAAGTTTTTTTGCCCTTTTTGGATTTTGATACATATACAAAGATAAACTTTCTGGTGAAGCGTATTTTAGCCACTCTTCAATGGTTATTCCGTTTCCCCTAGATTTAGAAATTTTTTCGCCTTTTTCGTCCAAGAACATTTCATATGCGAAACCATTGGGACTTTTTTTTCCAAGAGTTTGACAAATTTTGCTAGAAAGAATTGCACTTTCAATCAAATCTTTTCCATACATTTCGTAGTCAACATCAAAAGCGTACCATCTCATTGCCCAATCTACTTTCCATTGTAATTTACACTTTCCATTTGTAACTTCTGTCTCAACTTTCTTATCACCATTTTGATAGATAATTTTTCCTTCTTTTTTTTTAATTTCAACGACTGGAACTTCTAAAACTTTTCCAGTTTCTGGACACACGGGTAAAAAAGGACTGTAAGTTTTTTGTCTTTCTTTACCTAATGTAGGAAGTATAATTTCTTTTATTTTCTCATATTTTTCCAAAACTAATAGCAGAGCATTGTTAAAATATCCCTTTTGATACGTTTCAGTTGAACTTTTAAAAGTATAATTAAATTTAAATTCGTTTAAAAATTTTTTTAACATTTCATTATTATGTTCCCCATAACTTGAATATTTTTTAAAAGGATCTGGAATACTAGTTAAAGGCTTATTTAAATTTTGCCGCAATATTTCTGCATTGGGTATATTATCTGGAACTTTTCTTAATCCATCCATGTCATCCGAAAAAGTAATAATTTCAGTTGGAATATCTGTTAAATGAAAAATTGCATTTACCATCATTGTGGTTCTAGCAACTTCTGCAAAAGTTCCTATATGTGGTAGCCCACTTGGGCCGTAACCAGTTTGTAAAGTAATTTTTCCTTTTTTTTTTAAATTACTTTCCCTATCTTTAATTAATTTACGAGCCTCAACAAAAGGCCATGAATTAGTTTTTTCAATTATAGATTTATCAATCATTATTTACAGATTTATTAAATTTATATTAAAAAATATAGGTATATTTAATCCTTATTGTATTGAAATTTATACAACATAAAATATTGTTTTGATCAAAATGACTAATTATAAAACAGTTTTTTTCGCACTTGGAATTTTATTAATTATTCTGGGCCTTTTTATGCTTACTCCAGTAGTAGTTCAATTGATTTATGATGAATTTAATGGAACTTTTATTTATGCATCCATAGTGACTATATTTATAGGCACTTTATTTTTATTATCAAATTTGGATCAAAATAAGAAACTTAATTTACAGCAAGCCTTTTTGTTAACCTCTTTATCCTGGGTTGGTATTGCTATTTTTGGATCTTTACCATTTATTTTTTCAAGTCTTGAATTAACTTTTAGTGATGCTTTTTTTGAAAGCATGTCTGGAATAACAACAACTGGATCTACTATTATTGGAGATTTAAATAATGCCCCAAAAGCAATTCTTATATGGAGATCAATACTGCAGTGGCTTGGTGGAATTGGTATCGTTATAATGGCAATTACTGTAATGCCCTTATTAAATGTTGGGGGAATGCAGCTATTTAAATTAGAAAGTGGAGATACAACTGAAAAAATTTTACCTAAAACTAGAGAAATAGCTTTTAATATTTTTTCTATCTATTTTTTTCTCAGTATAGTTTGTGCGATTTCCTATTTTTCTGCAGGAATGAATATTTTTGATAGCATTGCTCATGCAATGACTACTATCGCAACAGGAGGATTCTCAACTTACAATGAATCAATAGGATATTTCCAAAATCCTAAAATTGAAATTGTATCGATAATTTTTATAATATTGGGCAGCATACCATTTATAGCTTATTTGAAATATCTTAAAGGAAACAAAAAAATTTTTTTTCAAGACATACAAATTAAAGGTTTGATTTACATTTGCATAATTTCAACAATTATAATGACCCTCTACTTGTTCTTAAAAGAACATGAAAACCTTTTTTCTCATTTGAGGATATCTGCATTTAACGTAGTTTCTATTTTATCTGGAACAGGCTACGTAACTTCAGATTTTGATATATGGGGCAATTTTTCGTTAATATTTTTTCTTCTATTAATGTTTATTGGAGGATGCGCTGGATCAACAACCTGTGGAATTAAAATCTTTCGAATACAAATACTATGGTTATTTATAATTAACGAATTAAAAAAATCGATTTATCCAAGGGGAGTTTTTCCATTATCTTACAATAAGGAAAAAATCAGCAAACATTTTATGTCCTCAATAATGTCATTTATTTTTTTATATTTTTTGATTTTTTTCTTAGTTGCAATGTTACTATCTTTAACCGGGTTGGATTTTATTACTTCTTTTTCTGGAGCAGCAACAGCAATTTCAAATGTAGGTCCTGGTCTTGGTGAAATGATAGGTCCAAGCGGGAATTTTGATGAATTATCTAACATAGCAAAATGGATTTTGAGTTTTGCTATGTTATTGGGTAGACTAGAAATATTTACTTTGTTAATATTATTCTTTCCTGGCTTTTGGAAAACTTAAGGAAGTTTACAATTTTTTTTATGGATATATATAAAAAACAAACATTATCAGAAACTTTTTCCGTTTATTACGATAGACGAATGATACGAATTCTTTTGCTTGGAATTATAAGTGGTTTTCCTTGGGTCCTTATTGGAAGTAGTCTTAGCCTTTGGCTTAAAGAAGACGGTCTTAGTCGTAGTACCATTGGTTGGGCCGGATTAATATTTGGCGTTTATGCAATTAATTTTCTCTGGGCTCCAATAATCGATAGAATTCGTATTCCGTGGTTAACCAATAAAATTGGTCATCGTCGTGGCTGGATTGTGAGCATGCAATTTATTATTTTAGTCAGCTTGGTTTGTTGGAGTGTAGTTGAACCTACAGCAAATCTTGCATTAGTAATTACTATTGGTTTGATTATCGCTATTGCTTCAGCAACTCAAGACATAACCGTAGATGCTCTAAGAATTGAACAAATTGGAGAAAATGAAGGTATGTCGATGCAAGCGGGAGCGGCTATGGCGGTCGTTGGTTGGTGGACCGGATACAAATTGGGTGGAGTTGTTGCACTAAATGCTGCGGAATATTTTCAAAATGCCGGAATTGAAAATTATTGGCAAACTACTTTTCTGGTTCTAGGTATAATTATAATTGCTTGCAACATCGGTTTAATGTTCGTACATGAGCCACAACCTACCGAAAGACAAATAGCTCAAAGACAAACCGATCAAATGATAGAAGAAAAGCTGGGGTCTTCAGGAGTTATTGCAAAATCAATTGCTTGGATCAGCGGAACAATTGCTGGTCCTATAATAAGTTTTTTTAAACGTAATGGTTTAGCCATTGCTTTGGGTATTCTTGGATTTGTATTTCTTTTTAAAATTGGAGAGGCTTTTCTTGGACGTATGTCTATTGTCTTTTACAAAGAAATGGGATTTTCCAAAGGTGATATTGCCCTTTATTCTAAAGGTATAGGTTGGATTACCACAGTCGTATTTACGCTTCTAGGAGGTCTGTTTGCAATACGTTCTGGAGTAGTGAAAGCAATGTTTGTCTCAGGAATATTAATGGCATCTACAAATCTTTTGTTCTCAGCTCTTGCCTGGTACGGAAAATCCGAGTTACTTTTTGCTGTTGCTGTATTATTAGATGATATTGCTGCAGCATTTGCAACCGTTGCTTTTGTTGCTTTTATCTCACTGTTGGTAGATAGAACTTATACAGCAACTCAATATGCATTGCTTGCCTCAATAGGAACGCTTGGTCGAACGACGTTAGCAGCTTCCTCGGGAGAATTAGTTGACTGGTTAGAAGGTGCTAAAATTTCATTCTTTAATTTAATTAGTTTCAACGTTGAAAATCCTTGGGCAGTCTTTTTTGTAATTACCGCAGTCATGGTAATACCTTCTTTAATTTGTTTGTGGATAATAAGAAACAAATTAAAACTCAGTGCGAAATAAATTTTCTAACAACTATCCAGTTATAAATCTTTATAAAAGAAAAAGTATTGCTTCCAAAATAGTTACACAAATGTTGTACGGCGAAAATTTTACCATTTTAAGAAAATTTGGAAATTGGTATAAAATCAAATTACATACTGATAACTATGTTGGTTTCATAATAAGAAAAAAATTTGCTAAACCATCTAAACCAACTCATAAAGTTTCAGTTTTAGCAGCAAATATCTATGGAGGACCATCTAGTAAAAATAAACAAAAAAAAAAACTAACTTTTTCCTCAAAAATTTATACAAAAGAAAAATATGGTTCATTTATCAAATTTGAAAATCAGTGGATAAGAACAAAAGATCTTAAACCTATAAATTATAAAGATAAAAATATCTTTTCAAGAATTAATTTGTTTAAAGGAAAAAAATATCAATGGGGAGGAAAAAATTTTAATGGAGTGGATTGCTCCGCTCTAGTACAATTATTTTTTAATTTTAATAATAAATTTTGTCCAAGAGATACGAAAGATCAGCTCAATTATTTAAAAAAAAAAATTAAATTGCAAAATATTAAAAAAAATGATCTAATTTTTTGGCAAGGTCATGTCGCCGTTGTCTTATCTAAAAATAAATTAATGCACGCTTATGGACCATCAAAAAAAGTCTTAATTATGGATACAAATTACGCTATTAAGAGAATTAAAAGAACCGCTAATTTAAAAGTAATTGGCATAAGAAGAATAAATTAATTATGAAAAATCCAAAAGTAGAAGCAGAAAAGGAAGCACAAGTAATATTAAATTATTTTAAGACTGGTGACTACATATCTGCTGAAGCAAAGGCAAAAAAGCTGATTAAGAAATTTCCAGATTACATAGCAATTTATAATATGCTTGGTTTATGCTTGCAGTTTCAAAAAAAATATTCTGAAGCAATGAAATATTACAACATTGCTATTCAAAGGAATCCTAATTTTTTTGTTGCCATAAACAACTTGGGCAACACATATCTGGCTATGGGCAACTTAAAAAATGCTCAGTCCTCTTTTGAAAAAGCTATAGAAAGAAATCCTAAATTTACACATGCAATATGTAATTTAGGAAATGTTAAGAAAGAATTAAACAATTTTGATGAAGCAATTAAATGCTATAAACTTGCACTAAGCATAGATGACAAACTTCACGTAGTTCATAATAACTTGGGAATGGCTTTTCAAGCTATTGGAAAGTTTGAGGAATCAAAAAAGCATTTTGAATTAGCTTTAAAAATTGATCCCAAATTTACTCGAGCTGATAGAAGTCTAAGCATGTCAATAAAATATAATATTGATAATCCTCATCTGAAAAGCATGGAAAATAAACTAAAAGATCATTCATTAAATAATTTCCAAAAAATAGAATTATATTTTGGTCTTGGCAAAGCTTATGAAGATATTAAAGATTACAAGAAGTCATTTGAAAATTACAAACTTGGGAATAAAATAAAAAGAGAAACTATAAAATATCACATAAATGAAGATGTTATTTTATTTGAAAACATAAAAAATTCGTTTTCGAAGATTGATTTTAAAAAACTTGATAATATAGGCAATAATAGCAACAAGATGATTTTCGTTCTTGGAATGCCTAGATCCGGAACAACTTTAGTAGAGCAAATAATAGCAAACCACAAAAATGTGTATGGTGCAGGTGAACTAAAAGACTTAACAGAAGTCGTGAAAGAAAATTTCTTAGTCGATAACAAAATAAAATTCCCCGAAAAATTTAATATTAAAGACCAGCCTTTTTTTAATAATATGGGGAAAAAATATATAGAAAATTTAAATAGATATAATGTAAATAAAAATCATATCACGGATAAAGCACCATTGAATTTTAGATGGATTGGTTTAATAAAATTAATCCTTCCTAAATCTAAAATAATTCATTGTACAAGAGATATGAAAGATATTTGTTTATCTTTATTTAAAAACTTTTTTGAAGGTCAACTTAATTTTTCTTATAATCTAGAAGAAGTAGGCGAATATCATAAGCTATATCAAAATCTTATGGAATTTTGGAGACAACTGCTTCCAGATTTTATTTATGATATCTCTTATGAAAAGTTAGTGGAAAATCAAGAGTTTGAATCAAAAAAATTATTAGATTTTTGTAATTTAGATTGGGATAAAAATTGTCTTACTTTTTATAAAAATAAAAGAGGTATTATTACAGCTAGCTTTGCACAAGCTAGAAAACCTATTTATAAAAACTCAGTAAAATCATGGCAAAAGTACGAGAATGAGCTTTTGCCCTTGCTTAAAATACTAGAAAAATAGTTTACCTTCCGAAGTCAGGTTTGCTTACATCTTGTCCAGCTTCAATAATTTCTTTTCTAATTTTTTTGGTTTTTATAAAAATTTCTTCTAATTTTTTACCATCTTCATTTTCAATTGCCCTTTTTAAATCCTCAAGATTTGCAATAAATTTTTCTATCATTTTTGATGTATTTCTTTTATTTTGGATAAATATATCTCGCCACATTATTGGATTAGATGCTGCTATTCTCGTAAAATCTCTTAAACCACCAGCACTATATTTAATAATAGCAGATTCTTTTTCATCCTGAATATTAATTGATGTGTTTACAATATTATATGCTATCAGGTGTGGAATATGACTCGTAATTGATAAAATATAATCATGTTGTTTTGCATCCATAATGTCAACCTTGCTTCCTATTTTTTTCCAGAATGATTTAAGTGTTTTAATGTCTTTTGTTTTTACTTTCTTGCTTGGAGTAAGAATGCACCATCTGTTTTTAAAGAGTTCTGAAGATCCAGTGTCAGGACCACTTTCTTCTGTTCCAGCAATTGGATGGGATGAGATCCAAGAAACATCTTTAGGAATAATCTTTTCTACTAAACTAATCACACCTTTTTTAACTGATCCAACGTCAGTTAATATCATTCCACTTTTTAATGAATCTTTGATTTTTAAAATAACATTTTCATAGCTACTTAAAGGAGTGGCAATTATAATTAAATTAGATTCATTGACCATTTTTTTTGTTTCTATACTTGAATTATCCACTATCTTTAATTCAAGTACTTTTTTATTTACAGCATCTGATCTATTAGAAGAAACTATCTCTTCAGAAAGATTATACTTCCTTATTGCTCTTGCCAAAGATGATCCAATTAGACCACATCCAATTATACATACTTTCTTAAACATTATTTTAAAATATCTCTAATACATTTTATAAAGTGTTCGTTCGACTTTTTATCTCCAATGGTTAATCGTAAAGCATTGGGTATTTTATATTGATTCATCTTTCTTAAAATGAGACGGTTATGAGCTAATTTTTCAAAAGCTTCCTCAGAGTTAATTTTTGTTTTATCAAAATTCATCAAAAAGAAATTTGCTGTAGGTTCGTTCGTTTGAATTTTACATTCTTTTAAGACAGAAAATATTTTTTTTGACCATAATGTATTATGCTCAATTGCTTTCCTTGTCCATTCGTTGTCTCTAATTGCCTCGGTACCAGAACAAAGAGCTGCTCTGTTTACATTAAATGGAGGTTTAATTTGATACATTGTATCAATAATTTCTTTCGAAGAATAACCCCAACCCAATCTTAAACCTGCAAGACCATAAATTTTGGAAAAAGTTCTGGTAATTAAAACGTTTGGCTCATCTTTAAAAAGATCTAAACCAGAAGTAAAATCATTTTTATCTAAAAATTCAAAGTATGCATCATCAACAACTAGAAGGATATCGCTTCTTAGTTTTTGTCTTAAATTGAGCATTTCAATTTTAGATAAATAAGTGCCAGTTGGATTATTAGGATTCGCAACAAATACGATTTTGGTTTTATTGGTAACCTTTTTTAATATTTCATCAGCTGATGCTTTAAAGTTTTTCTCTTTAGCCAATAAAACCTTGGCCCTATGAAGTGATGCATAAATCCTATGCATGATAAATCCGTATTCTGTAACTACAACTTCATCACCAGGTTCTATAAATAGTTGACAAGTTAAATCAAATATCTGATCCGAGCCTGCTCCGCAAATAATTTTCTCAGAATTAATATCAAATTTTTTAGATATAATATCCTTGAGTGAAGAAGATTCAGATTCTGGATATTTAAAAATTTTATCTTTCTCTTTTTGAAATGCCTCCATTGCTCTTGGACTTGGTCCCAAAGCAGACTCATTTGCAGATAATTTAATTGGATTATCAATTTTTTTAAATTGAGATAATCCTTCTACATATCTTTCAATCTGAATTTTTCTTGGTTTTGGTAAAGTCATAATTTCAATTAATATAATTTTTATCGGTAGATACTATATTCGCAGTCAAGTGGCAAAATAAATACAACCTAAATTGACAAAAGGAGTACTTTTTAGTACAAACAGGTGGCGCTGATTTAACTTAATTGCGAGCGCTTAAAAAAAACAGCTAAAAAAGCTTTTTTGCCCAGTTTAGCTGGGCTTTTTTTTTGTTTGAAACAAAAAATGAATAAAGAAATAAAAAATATAAAAAAATTGATTGTTAATCAATCACTCGAACTTGACTGTGGAAAAATAATTAAAAATTTTCCTATAGCTTATGAAACATATGGAACTTTGAATAAAAGTAAGAATAATGCAATACTTGTATTCCATGCTTTAAGCGGAGATCAATTTGTTACAAATATTAATCCAATTACCAAAAAAGAAGGGTGGTGGATAACTGCTGTAGGACCTGGAAAAGCAATCGATACAGATAAATATTTTGTCATTTGTGTAAATGTTTTGGGTGGATGTATGGGTAGTTTTGGGCCAAAAGAAATAAATCCTGACACTAATGAATTATTTGGTACTACATTTCCTGTTATTACAATCAGAGACATGGTTAGGGCTCAAATTTTCTTATTAGAATATTTGGGTATTGATAAACTACTTTCAATCACTGGTGGATCAATGGGAGGTATGCAGGTTCTTCAATTTGCTTCGTTGTATCCCAATAAAACATATTCTGCTATCCCAATAGCATGTAGTGCAAGTCATTCTGCACAAAATATTGCGTTGGATGAATTGGGACGACAGGCGATCATGGCTGATCCTAACTGGAATAATGGAAATTACTTTAAGACAAATTTGTCTCCAGATAAGGGCTTAGCAGTAGCAAGGATGGCGGCACATATTACCTACCTTTCAAAACAAGGTTTACAAGAAAAATTTGGAAGAAAATTGCAAGGTAAAGGAAGTCTAAAATTTAGTTTTGACGCAGATTTTCAGATAGAAAGTTACCTGCGTCATCAAGGAACAAAGTTTGTGGATAGATTCGATGCTAACAGTTATCTATACATTACTAGAGCTATGGATTATTTTGATCTGGAAAAACAATTTAATGGCAATTTATCCTTAGCTTTTAAAAATACAAAATCCAAGTTTTGTATAATTTCATTTTCATCTGATTGGCTTTATCCCACAATTGAAAATAAAGAAATAGTTATAGCCTTAAATGCTTGTGGTGCCAATGTTGGTTTTGTTGAAATCAATTCAGATAAAGGCCATGATTCTTTTTTATTGGACGTACCAGAATTTTTAAAAACGTTGAGTGAATTTCTTTATTCAACTTACAAAGAAATTAATAATGAAAAAAGAATTTGAGGTAATATCACAAATAATTCAAAGTAACAAAAGAGTGTTAGATATCGGTTGTGGAGATGGAACGCTTATGGAATATTTAAAATTCAATCAACAGAATGATGTTAGAGGTCTGGAACCACAAAAGAATCTCGTGCAAAAATGTATTGCAAAAGGTCTTTCGGTTATTGAAGGCGATGCAGAAAAAGAATTAGTTCAATTCCCCGACAAATCATTTGACTATGCTGTGCTAAGTCAAACACTTCAGGCCTTTCTTTTTCCTGAAAAGGTTTTAAGACAATTGCTTAGAATCGGAAAACAAACGATTGTTTCAATTCCTAATTTTGGATATTGGAAAATTCGTTTACATTTATTATTTAAGGGAACAATGCCAATAACTAAAAATTTACCTAACGAATGGTATAATACCCCCAATTTACATATGTGCACAATTCAAGATTTTGTTAATTTCTGTAAAGAAAAAAACATAAAAATTGATAAATCTTTATGTTTAACAAATGAAAAAATTTCTGAAATTACAAATGGCAACCTGTTATACAAAAATATTTTTTCACAACTTGGAATATTTCTTATAAAATAATTAATTATGCATATAAGTCCTATATCATGTTTAACTGATAATTATGCGTATATCATTAATGATAATGTTTCTAAAAAAGTAGGAGTAGTTGATCCTTCAGAAGCTTCACCTGTTATTGCTTTTCTTAAAAAACAAAATTTAAAACTAGATTATATATTAAACACACATCATCACTATGATCATATAGGAGGAAATATTGAACTAAAAAAATTATATAATGCCAAGGTGATTGGTTTCGTTGGTGACAAACATCGTATCCCTGGCATTGATATAACGCTTGAAGATAATGTGAAATGGATCTTTGGAAAATCATCAGTAAAAATATTACATATCCCAGGACATACCTTGGGCCATATATGTTTCTTCTTTGAAAATGAAAAAATTGCCTTTACGGGAGATACATTATTTTCTCTTGGATGTGGAAGAATTTTTGAAGGTGATCACCAACAAATGCTAACATCATTAAATAAAATGAAAAAACTTCCTAAAAATACAAAGATTTATTGTGGACATGAATATTCTTATAAAAATGCAGAGTTTTGTATGAAATATGATAATGATAATATTGATCTTAAAAAAAAATTTGAAAAAATAAAGAAATTAAGATCAAATAATTTGCCTACGCTTCCTACAACCCTAGAAGAAGAGTTAAAGTCAAATATTTTTCTAAGATGCAATCAAAACGATTTAAAAGTTAAATTAAACATGAAAAACCAAGAGGATTACAAAGTTTTTAGAAAAGTCAGAGATTTAAAAGATAGTTTTTAATCGTTGTTAAAACTTGACTTGGTTAAGTAGAAAGTTATATTGCCCATATTTCCAAATATGAAATTAAAACAATGTCTTTCGCAATTATTCAAACAGGTGGTAAACAATATAAGGTTTCAGCAAGTGAAATTCTTAAAATCGAAAGACTTGACAGTCAGGTAGGTAAAACTGTTGAGTTTAAAAACGTTCTCTTTTTAAATGATGATAAAAATACAGAAATAGGTAATCCAAATATTAAGGGTGCCAAAGTTGAAGCAACAATTCTAAAAAACACTAAAAATAGAACTGTTTTAGTTTTTAAAAAAAGGAGAAGAAAAAATTCAAGAAAAAAATATGGTCACAGACAACCGATATCTTTAATTAAAATTACTAAGATTTTTTCGAAAGAAGGAAAAATTATTGCACAGGAAGAAATGCCAAAGAAAACTAGCACAAATGTAATAAAGAAATCTGCATCAGAAAATAAAGTAAAAAACCCCAAAAAAATCATTGCAGATATAAAAAAGAAATCTGTTATAAGTAAAAAAAAATGATAGGATATTTATAAGGTATAGATAATGGCAACAAAAAAAGCAGGTGGATCATCAAGGAACGGTAGGGATAGTGCCGGACGAAGACTTGGAGTAAAGAAATATGGAGGTCAAATAGTTTTTCCAGGTAATATAATCATCAGACAAAGAGGAACAAAAATTCATCCTGGAAATCACGTTGGTATGGGAAAAGATCATTCAATCTATTCCTTAATTAAAGGAAAAGTAGAATTTAAAAAAATAAAATCTGACAGAACATCCGTTTCTGTAAAACCCAATTAAATTCCCCAACTTCATTAACATAGAAGGGGATGTACTATGAAATTCTTGGATCAAGCAAAAATTTATATTAAGGCTGGTAATGGTGGTTCTGGTTCAGCCAGCTTTAGAAGAGAAAAGTTTATTGAATTTGGAGGGCCAGATGGTGGTGATGGAGGCAAAGGTGGATCAGTTATATTATCCTCGGATAAAAATTTAAATACTCTAATTGATTTTCGATATCAACAACATTTTAAAGCAGAAAAAGGACAAGATGGCAAAGGTAAGAATCGAACAGGAAAAAATGGATCCGATATAATTCTTAAAGTGCCAACTGGCACTCAAATATTTGAAGAGGATAACAATACTTTAATATTCGATTTTACTAAAACTGATCAAACGTTTGTTGTAGCCAATGGGGGAAAATGTGGACTTGGAAATATCAGATTCAAAAGTTCAACTAATAGAGCTCCTAGAAAAATAACCAAAGGTCAATTGGGAGAAGAATTTTGGGTATGGCTTCAGTTAAAAACAATAGCTGATATAGGAATTGTAGGAATGCCAAATGCTGGAAAATCAAGTTTATTAGCAGTTTTAACAAGAGCAAAACCTAAAATAGCGAATTATCAATTCACAACAATCAATCCAAACCTTGGTGTAACAAATTATGATGACAAAGAATTAACTTTAGCAGATATTCCAGGATTAATTAAAGGAGCTCATGAAGGTGTTGGGTTAGGTGATAAATTTTTAAGACATATTGAAAGATGTAAAAATATTTTGCATTTAATTGATATTAACCAGGAAAACTTAATTAAATGTTATTCTCAAGTAAGAAAAGAATTAAAAAAATATAGTAATAAATTGGTAAAAAAAAAGGAAATAGTTGTATTAAATAAAACAGACTTAATGAATAAAGAAAAAATATCAAAAAAAGCTAATGAGCTAAAGAAAATTATCAAAAGCAAAATATATCTAATTTCTACAATTAAAAAAAAAGGACTTGAAGATTTAAAGAAATCTTTAATTGCAAATGTATATAAATAAATTTAAAAAAATAGTTATAAAAATTGGTTCCTCAATCATCATAGATGAAAAAGGAAAGGTCAGAAAAAAATGGCTCGATGAATTTGTAAAAGATATAATTTTGCTAATTAGATCAAATAAAAAAGTTATTATTGTATCTTCGGGTGCTATTGCACTGGGATGTAATCTATTAAATATCAGTAAAAACTTACTTAAACTTGATAAAAGTCAAGCTGTTGCATCGATAGGACAAATAGAATTAATGAACTTGTATAAAAAAACTTTTAACAAAAACAAAATAAATATCTCTCAAATACTTTTGACTTTAGAAGATACTGAAAAAAGAAGAAGATCACTTAATGCAAGAAGAACTATAGAAAATTTACTCTCAATGGGGATTATACCTATTGTTAATGAAAATGACACTACTGCAACCACTGAAATCAAATATGGTGACAATGACAGATTAGCATCTAGAGTATCTCAAATAATAAATGCGGATTGCTTAATTTTATTATCTGACGTCAATGGTTTATATACGGTTAATCCAAAATTAAATAAAAAAACAAATTTAATCAAAACGGTACATATTATAGATAAGGAAATAGAAAAAATTTCTACTAATAATTCAGTTAACAAGTACGGCTCTGGAGGAATGGTTACAAAAATTGAAGCTGCAAAAATCTGTCAATTATCAGGATGTTATATGGTAATTGCAAATGGACAAAAAAATAGACCTATAAAGGAAATTATAGAGAAAAATAATTGTACTTGGTTTATTCCAAGAGTATCTAAATTAGATGCAAGAAAAAAATGGATTATTGGATCAGTTTCTCCAAAAGGGACTTTGATAATTGATAATGGAGCTATTCAAGCAATTAAAAATGGAAAAAGTTTATTGCCAGTAGGAATAAAAGCTATAGATGGAAAATTTGAAAAGGGCGATCATATAAAAGTTTTAGACCTTAACGATAAAGAGTATGCTCGAGGATTAAGTTCTTTTTCATCCGATGAAATAAATAAAATTAAAGGTTGCCAAAGTAATCAAATAAAAAAAATACTAGGCTATTCAAGCAAAGATGAAGTAATTCACAAAGATGACCTGGTGAAACTATAAAATGTCTAATAATTTATACATGGAAAAAATAGGTGAAAAAGCAAAACTTGCTTCTCTAAATTTATCTAACTTAAATATTGATAAGAGAAATTCTGTTTTAAAACAATTTAGTCAATATCTAAAAATCTATTCTCAATTAATTCTAGATTCAAATAAAAAAGATATATCTAATGCAAAATTTAAAAAAATTAAAGATAGCATGATTGACAGACTTAAATTGAACAATAAAAAAATTGCACAAATGAGAAATTCGATAGAAGAAATAATAAGATTTAAAGATCCTATAGGAAAGACTTTATCTTCTTGGAAGAGGCCAAATGGCTTAATTATAAAAAGAGTGTCTATCCCGATTGGTGTAATTGGTGTAATTTACGAAAGCAGACCAAATGTTACTTCGGATGTTTCTACTCTATGTTTCAAAGCTGGCAATGTAGCAATTTTGCGTGGAGGATCGGAAGCATTTCACTCTAACAAAATATTAGCTAAACTTTTTAAGAGAGCTCTAAAAAATAAAAAATGTGATGAAAATTGTGTCCAATTTGTTGAAAGCAAAGATAGAAATCATGTTGATTATCTTTTATCAAGTATGAAAAATTACATAGACGTAATAATCCCTAGAGGAGGAAAAGGTTTAGTTAAGAAAGTTCTAAAAAAATCCTCAATTTCAATTATTGGGCATTACGAGGGCTTATGTCATGTGTATGTAGATCGAGAAGCAGATTTAAGTATGGCAATTGAAGTTGTTAAAAATTCAAAAATGAGAAATGTTAGTATTTGTGGAGCTGCTGAAACTTTATTGATAGATAAAATGTGCCTAAAAAGCCATTGTGAACCTATATTAGATCAACTCAACAAACTGGGATGTGAAATCATAGGAGATAAAATAATAAAAAAATTTATTTCTGGAAAAATGAAAATTGCAACAAAAAAAGACTGGGAAACAGAATATCTTTCTCCTACAATTTCTGTAAAAGGTGTAAATGGAGTAGAGGGGGCTATAGATCATATAAACAAATACGGTTCTTCTCACACAGATTCCATAGTAACAAAAAATAAAAAAACAGCTAAAAAATTTCTGTCAAATATTAAAAGTTCTATAGCTATCCATAATGCTTCAACACAGTTTGCTGATGGCGGAGAATTTGGTTTTGGCGCTGAGGTTGGTATATCAACCAGCAAACTCCCTCCCCGTGGTCCAATCGGCATTAATCAACTCACCACTTATAAGTACATTTTGGAGGGAAAGGGACAAATAAGAAAATAGTTTGTGTTAAATTATTTAAAAAAAAAAAATATTAAAATTGGTATATTAGGCGGGACCTTTGATCCCGCGCACAAAGGGCACTTGGCAATTTCAAGGATAGCAAAAAAAAAAATTAAACTTAATTATATTATTTGGTCCATAGCTCGAAAAAATCAATTTAAGAAACGGTCTAAAATTAATATTGAAGATAGAATTAAAATTTCAAAAAGAATTACAAAAAAAGATAGATTTATCAAAATTGAATTTCTTGAATCTAAAATTAATTCAAGAAAAACTATCGATTCAATAAGATTTTTAAAAAAAATAAATGCCACATTAGATATTTTTTTTATAATGGGAGCTGACAATCTAATCAAATTTCATAAATGGCATAGATGGAAAGAAATTGTAAAATTAGCAAAAATTTTAGTTTTCGATAGACAGGGATATAAGTCAAAATCACTTAATTCCATAGCGGCTAAGAAAATACATAAAGACAGATGGAAATTTATTAAATTTAATAAGGTAAATATTTCATCTTCCCAAATCAGAAAAATTTGATAGTCTTAGAATTATTGATGGAAAAGATTCTTTATCTTAAAACAACAATAGAGCAAACTTTAAATGATAATAAAGCAGTTGATGTAATAACAATTGATCTTAAAGGCAAAAGTACAGTTGCTGATTATATGATTGTTGCCAGTGGTACCTCGTCGAAACATTTACAAGCATTATCAGAAATGATACTTGAAAAATTAAAAAAAGAGGGAATCTCTAATTGTCATCTTGAAGGAAAAGATAGTAATGAATGGAAGCTTATCGATGGTATAGATATAATTGTTCATATTTTTAATCCAAAAAAAAGAAATTTTTATGATTTAGAAAAAATGTGGTCTGAACTCCTTCCAAAAGAAAGATTAACGATATGAAAAAAATAAAAATATTTATAATTATATTTTTTCTCTTAATAATTCATAACAAATATACTTTTGCAGAAAATTCTAATGAGCTTTACCAAAAAATTGACCTTTTCAGCGAAGTTTTGGAAAAAATAAAGAAAGATTACGTAGATGATTTAAATCAAGCTGAGGTAATGGATGCCGCTATTAATGGAATATTACAATCTCTTGACCCTTATTCATCTTATATGAACCCAGAAATGTTCGATAATATGGAAATCGAAACAAAAGGTGCGTTCGGAGGTCTTGGCATTGAAGTTGGAATGGAGGCTGGAGTTGTAAAAGTAATATCACCAATTGATGATACACCAGCTGCTAGAGCGGGTGTTAAAGCTGGTGATTACATAGTTCAAATTGATGGCATTCAGGTACAAGGAAAAACTTTAATGGAAGCGGTTAATTTGATGCGAGGGCCAGCAGGAACTCCAATTGAGATAACTATTAGGAGAAAAGGCAAAAAAAAAGCTATAGTATTGAAAATAGTTAGAGAAGTAATACAAGTAAAATCTGTTACGGCAAAAATTATAGACAATAATATTGGCTATTTTAGATTAACTTCATTTAATGAAAACAGTAGTCGACAACTAAAAAATAAAATAAGTAAAATTAAATCTGAAAACGAAATTAATGGATTTATCTTAGATTTAAGAAACAATCCTGGTGGATTACTATCTCAAGCAGTTGAAATTTCTGATTTCTTTTTAGATGATGGAGAAATTGTATCAACAAGAGGAAGACAAAAGAGAGAGAATAGAAAATGGTTTGCAAAAAAAGGTGATCAAATTGATGGCAAGCCTCTTATAGTGTTAATTAATTATGGATCAGCATCTGCATCTGAAATTGTAGCAGGAGCGCTAAAAGATCATAAAAGAGCAATTTTAATTGGTGAAAATAGCTATGGAAAAGGGTCTGTTCAATCAATAATACCATTAAGAAATAAAGGAGCCATAAGATTAACAATTTCGAGATACTATTTGCCTTCCGGAAAATCTATCTCCGAAGTTGGTGTGACCCCAGATTTTGAAGTAGAAGAAGGGGATGATAATTTTGCAATAAATACAGCAAGTGATAATCAATTAAATTTTGCTCTAAAGCTATTTAATGGTTAATGTCATTAGATAAATTGAAAAAACTTCCTTTAAGGATTGGTGCGGGAGTTGTTTTATTAAACCCAAATAATCAAGTTTTTGTAGGAAAAAGAATAGATAATCCTGTAAATTTTTGGCAGATGCCTCAGGGTGGAGTAAAGGTAAATGAAGATTTTTTTTACGCAGCATGTAGAGAATTAAAAGAAGAAACTGGAATTGAAAGTATTAAACTTATCAAAGAAATTGATAATTTTTTGACTTACGAATTACCAAAAAATCTTTTAGGAAAAATATGGAAAGGTAAGTATAGAGGACAAAAACAAAAATGGTTTATTATGAGATTTGTTGGAAGTGAAGATGAAATAAATATTAAAACAAATAAAGCAGAATTTAAGGAATGGAAATGGATTAATATAAATCAACTCACAAATGTTGTTGTAAGTTTTAAACTTAAAATCTATAAGACAATTGTTAATGAATTAAAACTCTTATTAAATTAATTTAAACTTAACAATCGTAATGTGTCAATCTTATGATTAGCCAAATATCTACTATTGTCATCTAATTTTTCGTCGTTTAAAATCTTTTCTGTTTTTTTTATTAATAGTTCAATTTTTTCTTTGTTTAAATTTTTTATATTTACTATTTTGCTAGACAAAACAGTCAAATTATTATTATAAAATTCTATTATTCCATCTTCTACAAAAAAACTATTTACATTTTCAGAAGACTTTAAAATTTTAACTATTCCAGGTTTTAAAAATGAAATTATAGATATATGATCTTTTAATATGCCTATTTCTCCTTCATAAGACGGTAATATTACTTCCTGTATATTTTCATCTGAAAAAACAACTTTTTCAGGACTGATTATTCCAATTTTATAAGTATCTTTCATTATGCTGCTGCTTCTTTCGCCATTTTTTCAGCTTTTTGTACAACTTCTTCAATTGCACCAACCATGTAGAAAGCAGCTTCAGGTAAATGATCATATTCGCCCTTACAAATTGCATCAAAACTTTTAATTGTTGATTCTAAATCAACAAGTTTGCCTGGCGAACCTGTAAACACTTCTGCAACAAAAAATGGTTGTGATAAAAATCTTTGTATTTTTCTTGCTCTTGTAACAACTAGTTTATCTTCCTCAGAAAGTTCATCCATACCTAAAATTGCAATAATATCCTGAAGCGATTTATATGTTTGAAGTATTTTCTGTACTTCTCTAGCAACTCTATAATGTTCTTCTCCAACTATTCTTGGATCTAAAATTCTTGAAGTAGAGTCCAACGGATCAACCGCGGGGTAAATACCTAATTCTGCAATTTGTCTAGATAATACTGTAGTTGCATCTAAATGAGCAAAAGATGTAGCTGGGGCAGGATCGGTCAAATCATCCGCAGGAACATAAATAGCCTGTACCGAAGTGATTGAACCTTTATTTGTAGTTGTAATTCTTTCTTGTAAATTTCCCATATCAGTAGCTAAGGTTGGTTGATAACCTACTGCCGATGGAATTCTTCCAAGAAGAGCCGACACCTCTGATCCAGCTTGAGTAAATCTAAATATATTATCAACAAAAAATAAAACATCTTGTCCCTCTTTGTCCCTAAAATATTCTGCGACTGTTAAGCCTGCTAAACCAACTCTTGCACGTGCTCCGGGTGGTTCATTCATTTGTCCAAAGATCAATGCAGCTTTTGAACCTTTTCCCTCTGTTTTAATTACACCTGATTCAATCATCTCATTGTATAAATCATTTCCTTCCCTAGTTCTTTCACCAACACCAGCAAAAACTGAAAAGCCACCATGTGCCTTTGCGATATTATTTATTAATTCCATGATAATTACTGTTTTACCTACACCAGCTCCTCCGAAAAGGCCTATTTTTCCACCTTTGGCGTAAGGAGCCAGAAGATCTACAACTTTTATTCCCGTAACTAATATCTCTGTTTCGGTAGATTGATCCGTAAATTTTGGGGCTGACCTATGTATAGACCATCTTTCTTTTGTTGACACTTTCCCTTTTTGGTCAATAGGTTCTCCAATGACATTCATTATTCTGCCTAGTGTTTCTGGTCCAACTGGAACTTTAATTGGAGAACCAGTATTGGTCACTTTATCACCTCTCTTGAGTCCCTCAGTACTATCCATTGCTATAGTTCTAACTGTTGTTTCTCCTAAATGTTGAGCAACTTCTAATACAAGTCTATTTCCAGAATTATCACATTCCAATGCTGTCAAAATTTCTGGCAATTCACCATCAAAATAAACATCAACTACAGCCCCAATTACCTGTGTAATTTTTCCAAATTTGTTACTCATTTTTTATAAACTTTCTGCTCCTGATATTATTTCAATAAGTTCTTTGGTAATTTCTGCTTGTCTACTTCTATTATAGGTAATTGTTAACTTATCAACTAAATCTCCAGCGTTTCTTGTCGCATTATCCATAGCAGTCATTCTAGATCCTTGTTCACTTGCAGCATTTTCAAGAAACGCCTTAAAAATTTGAGTAGATATGTTTCTTGGAAGTAAATTATTTAAAATTTCATTTTCTTCAGGTTCAAATTCATAAAAATTATCTGATTTTTTTAATTCTTCTTTTTTCTGATTTTCAATCGGTATTATTTGTTGTTCTTGGGGGATTTGCGAAATAACATTCTTAAATTTATTATAAAATATTTTACATACATCAAATTGTGATTCGCTAAATAATTTAATTATAATTTCTCCGACATTTTCTGCTTCTTTATAAGTAATTTTTTTAAATCCCTTAAAATTTATTTTCTCAATTATATATTTCCCATAGACTCTTTTTAATTGATCATGTCCTTTAAATCCGACCGTAAAAATTTTTAGCGATTTACCTTCTTTTAAAATTTTATCAAAATAGTTCTTAGCTTTTTTACATATATTTGTGTTAAACCCACCGCAAAGTCCTTTATCCGCAGTAATAACAACACATAAATGTGTGGTATCTTTTCCGGTACCAACCAAAAACTTTGAAGCATTATCTTTATCTGAAATTGAATTACTTAAGTTAAGGATGATATTATTCATTTTTTCTGAAAAGGGCCTTCCTCTCTCAGCATTCTCTTGGGCTCTTCTTAACTTTGCCGCAGCCACCATTTTCATAGCCTTAGTGATTTTTTGTGTTGATTTGACACTCGAAATTCTTTTTTTTAAATCATCTAAGCTTGGCATAAAATACTACTTGTCGTTCTTTTTTTTAAATTCTTCTATGAGTAATGCTAATTTTTTTTCTGTTTCTTCGTCTAATTTTCCTGTGTTATTAATATTTTCAATAATTTCAGGATTTGAAGATTTAACTTTTTCATAAATTTGTTTTTCAAGATTTTTGATATCAGTTAATTCAACATCGTCTAAATAACCTCTAACACCTGAGAAAACCGCTATTACTTGTTGTGCAACAGACATGGGAGAATATTGATCTTGTTTGAGAAGTTCAGTTAATTTTGAACCTCTATTTAATAGTCTTTGTGTGGAGGCATCCAGATCCGAACCAAATTGAGCAAATGCTGCCATTTCTCTATACTGTGCTAATTCCAACTTTATTGAACCAGCAACTTTTTTCATAGCTTTTGTTTGAGCTGCTGAACCTACTCTCGAAACTGATAATCCTACATTAACGGCAGGTCTTATCCCTTGATTAAACAGTTCGGTTTCTAAAAAAATTTGACCATCGGTAATTGAAATTACATTAGTCGGAATATAAGCAGAAATATCACCTGCTTGTGTTTCAATTATTGGTAACGCTGTTAATGATCCACCACCTTTATCATCACTAAGTTTTGCAGCTCTTTCGAGTAATCTACTGTGAAGATAAAAAACATCACCTGGATAAGCTTCTCTTCCCGGTGGTCTTCTTAATAAAAGTGACATTTGTCTATAAGCCACAGCATGCTTGGACAAATCATCATAAATAATTAATGCATGCATACCGTTGTCTCTGAAATATTCACCCATAGTACAACCAGTATAAGGTGCCAAAAATTGTAGTGGAGCTGGATTAGAGGCCGTTGCCGAAACTATTATTGTATACTCCATTGCTCCTACATCTTCTAACGATTTAACTATCTGAGCAACGGTTGACTGTTTTTGTCCAATAGCTACATATACACAATATAATTTCTTTTTCTCATCACCACCTTGGTTTATTTCTTTCTGATTAATGATTGTATCAATTGCTACTGCAGTTTTTCCAGTCTGCCTATCACCAATAATTAATTCTCTTTGCCCTCTTCCAATTGGGATCAAGCTATCAATTGCTTTCAAGCCAGTTTGTACTGGTTCATTTACAGATTGACGAGGTATAATTCCTGGAGCTTTTACTTCAACTTTGTTTCTTTTTAATTTTTTATCTAAGGCACCCTTGCCATCTATTGGATTTCCTAGGGCATCTACAACTCTTCCTAACAATTCTTTTCCTACTGGAGCATCTACTATCGCACCTGTTCTTTTAACAACATCCCCTTCTTTGATATGTCTATCATCACCAAAAATTACAACACCAACGTTGTCGTTTTCTAAGTTCAAAACCATACCTTTTGATCCATCAGAAAATTCTACCATTTCGCCAGCTTGTACATTGTCTAAACCATAAACACGAGCAATCCCATCTCCTACGGACAATACTTGTCCTACTTCAGTAATTTCTGCTTTCTCACCAAATTTTTTTATTTGTTCTTTTAAAATTTTTGTTACTTCAGATGGATTTATTTGCATTTAGGCCTCTAACATACTTTTTTCTAATTGTTTAAGTCTATTTTTAATTGATGTATCAATCATTATACTTCCTACTTGAATAATCAATCCACCAATTAAGGTAGGGTCATATTTATAATCTAATATTATTTTTGATGTAAAGTTTTCAGACAATTGCTTTTGAATATTTTCTATTTCTACTTGAGAAAGTTCTTTTGAAGAACTTAGTTTAGCTTTAATTTCTCCTCTATTCTTTGACACAAGCTGTAAAAAATTATTTAAAATCTTTTCTAAAAAAAACAATCTTCTTTTAAAACATAGAAGAGATAAAAATTTGCTAAAAGTGTTGGTAAATTTAAATCTGCTACTTATCAATTTTATAGCTTCTAATTGTTCATTTCTTTTATAAGTTGGGTCTTTTACGAGGCTCATAAATTCAGAACTTTTTTTTAAAAGATCTTGTAAGCTTTTTGACTCTACTTCCATTTCATTTAGCTCAGAATTTTCCTGACCAAGTTCAAACAATGCTAGAACATATCTCCCGGTTGTCATTTCTGAAAAATCACCCTTCGAATTCAAGTTTATCCCCTTTTAGTTGTTAAATTTAGTGATTGGCAAATTTTTAAACAGGTTGTAACTAGCATATCAAATATTATGCTTCAAGTCAGAGCTATGAGTAAAATTGACCAAATTTTGATACATTAATTAAAAGTAATTGGATCCACATCAACTGTAAGTTTTATTCCAGAGTAAATTTTTATTTTTTTTAATATTTTTGCTAATTTTTTTTGGATTAAAATATTTTTTTTAGATCTCAACAAAAGTCGACATCTATATTTTTGATTTAATTTAAATATTGGTGCATTAACTGGTCCCAATATTTCTTCTTTAATATCTTTTGTAATTTGATTTTTGACTTTTAATGCCTCATTAATCGTTTGTTTCTCATTTTTTCCAGTAATAATGATAGAAATAAATCTGTAAAATGGTGGAAGCTTATTTTTTTTCCTTAACTCAATTTCATTTAACAAGAATTGATGTGGATTTTTTTTAGAAATATTTAATAGTATTTCATCATCAGGTGTATATGTTTGAAAATAGATAGTTGATGATTCTCCCTCTCGTCCAACCCTTCCAGATAATTGATGATAAAGTTGAATATTTTTTTCTGCAGATCTTAAATCATATCCGTGAGAAGAAAAATCAGCATCAACAACTACAACACAATTTAATTTTGAAAAATGGAAACCTTTAGAAATTAATTGTGTACCTACAAGTATGTCAATTTTTTTATTTTCAATTTTTTCAATTAAGTCTTCTGAGGTTTTTTTTTTATTTAAAGTATCACTCGAAAATATTTGTATTTTTTTATCGGGGTATTTTTGTTCTAGTTCCTCTGCTATCCTTTCAACGCCAGGTCCACACATTATAAATTCACATGGTTTATTATCTTTACAAATTTTATTTAGGTTATTTTTATATCCACAATAGTGACATAAAAGAAAATTTTTACTCTTATGATAATTAAGATTGACCGAACAATTGGGACAAAGAAATTTGTTATGACATTTTTTGCAAATTACAAATGGTGCAAAACCTCTTCTATTTAAAAAAAATAGAACTTGATCACCTCTTTGTAAATGACGGTTAACTTTTTCCATTGTTTCATTTGCAATCCAATTTTTATTAGAAATTTTTTTGTTATTTAAATTGATTATCTCAAGATTTGGCATAGAAGCGTCTTGATATCTTTTATTTAATTTTGAAGTTGAATATTTTTTTTTAATAATATTATTAAATGTTTCTACGGAAGGAATTGATGTAATTAGAAGAACAGGAGTTTTTTCAAAAGATCCTCTTGATATAGCCATATCTCTAGCATTATAAACTATTCCTTCATCTTGTTTATAAGAAGCATCATGTTCTTCATCTACAATAATTATTCCTAATTTTGCAAAAGGTAAAAAGAGAGATGACCTTGCTCCAACCACTACTTTAATCTTATTTTCAACTACTCCTCTCCAAATTATTTTTTTATTTTTTTTTGAAGTTGCTGAATGCCAAATAGCTGGTTCAAATCCAAAAAAATCAACAAATCTTTTTTTAAACTGAGAAGTAAGAGCAATTTCAGGAAGCATAATTAATGCCTGATAGCCTTGGTTTATAATTTCCCACAACCGACTAAAATAAACCAGTGTCTTTCCCGAACCTGCGACTCCATCTAAAACATGAACATTAAATTTTTTTTCCTTTTTTTTAATTTCGGATAAACATTTTGCTTGTTCTAAATTTAATGTGTACTTAGAATTTTTGTTTAATATTTGATATTGATTAAAAGAGCTATTAGGAATATTTTCTACTACCCCCTTGCTCAACAAAGTCAATCTAATGCACATTCCAATTGGGACAACGTTATAAATTGAAAACCAATTTAAAAAATCAATCATGCTTCCTTTCATTTTAGGAACATTCAGTTTTTTTTCTATTTTTTTTATTTGAAATTTTTTTTCGGTTTTTTCAAAGCTATTCCAAACAATACCCGTTATTTTAGTTGCTCCAAAAGGCACAGTAACGTAATTTCCTTTATCTAAATTCAAAGAATTACTTTCATAAGTAAATGGATGATCAAAAATATTTGGAATAAGAATCGGAACTTTCATATTTGCATAATATGAAAGTATTTTAATAGTGTATTGGTCTTTTATCTACAGCAAGAGCAGCTTCTTTAATTGCTTCTGAATAAGTTGGGTGAGCATGGCATGTTCTAGCTATATCTTCAGAACTTGCACCAAATTCCATTGCTAGAACCATTTCCGCAATCATATCGCCAGCGTGAGATCCTATCATATGAACCCCTAACAATTTATCAGTTTTTTCTTCCGCTAATATTTTTACAAATCCTTCGATTTCGTTAATTACTTTTGCTCTTGAATTAGCCATAAAAGGAAATTTTCCAATTTTATATTTTATATTTTCTTTAATTAATTGTTGTTCAGTTTTTCCAACCGAAGCCACCTCAGGAGAAGTATAAATAACACCTGGAATTATATTATAATTAACATGTCCTGATTGTCCTGCGATTATCTCTGCTACAGCAATTCCTTCCTCTTCGGCTTTATGAGCTAGCATTGGGCCTTTAATTACATCACCAATTGCATAAATGTTTTTAATAGATGTTTGAAATTTATTATCTACCTGAATTCTACCTTGATTATCACTTTTTATAGACATTTTATTTAAATTTAATCCTTCAGTGTTAGGCCTTCTTCCAACTGCAACCAATACTTTATCTACTTGAATTCTTTTTCTTATATTAGTTTCATTGGATGTATAATCGACAACCGCTTTATCCTTTACTACACTAGCTGCTGTAACCTTTGAATTTAATTTGAAATTAATTTCTTGTTTTTTAAGAATTTTTAAAAATTCAATAGAAATATCTTTATCCATTCCTGGAACAATGTGATCTAAAAATTCAATGACTGTTACATTAGATCCTAGTCTTTTCCAAATAGAACCCACTTCTAATCCTATATAACCTCCGCCGATAATAACTAATTCTTTAGGTACCTTGTCAAAAGACAAGGCTCCTGTTGATGAAACAATAATTTTTTCATCAATTTTTATACCTGGCAAAGAAGTTGGCACCGAACCAGTGCTAATTATTATATGATTTGCTTTGTAAATTTTTTGAGAATTTTTTTCCTGAACAATTATTTCATTATTTGATTTTAATGATGCCTGACCCTTGATGTATGTAACTTTATTTTTTTTGAATAAAAATTCTACTCCTTTAGTTAAAACTGTCACAGATTTTTCTTTTATTTTCATCATTTTTGAAAGGTTTAAAGTTAACTCTCCAGTTTCAATGCCTACGTTAGAAAAATTATTTTTTGCTTTACTAAAATTTTCAGATAAATTAAGTAAACTTTTTGAAGGTATACATCCTACGTTAAGACAAGTGCCACCTAGTGTATCTCTAGATTCAATGCAGGCTGTTTTAAAGCCAAGTTGTGCAGATCGTATGGCACAAACATAACCTCCAGGTCCTCCGCCAATTATAACTACATCGAAAGCTTCTGACATGATTACAGCTGTAAAAACAATCTTCTTGGTTCTTCTAAATATTCCTTAATACATTTTAAAAAAGAAACTGAATCTTTTCCGTCTACAATTCTGTGATCATAAGACAAAGCTAAGAACATAATAGGTCTTGATACAATTTCACCTTTTTTTACAGTTGGTCTTTCCACAATGCTGTGCATACCCAGAACACCAGACTGAGGGGGATTTAAAATAGGGGTCGAAAGCATTGATCCATAAACACCTCCATTACTAATTGTAAACGTCCCACTCTGAAGATCCTGAATAGTTAATTTACCATCTCTAGCTTTATCAGAAATTAGCTTTATATTTTTTTCTATTTCTGCAAAAGACATTTCATCTGCATTTTTTAATACAGGAACGACTAAACCTCTATCAGTACCAACTGCAAAACCTATATTATAATAATTTTTATAAACAATATTTTCTCCTTTTATTTCTGCATTGATTACAGGAAAATTTTTTAATCCAACTATGCATGCTTTTACAAAAAAAGACATAAAGCCTAATTTAATTGCGAACTTTTTTTTAAAATCTTCTTGATAATCTTTTCTCATCTGAATGATATTATTCATATCAATCTCATTAAATGTTGTCAGCATAGCAGCATTTTCTTGAGCTTCTTTTAGTCTTTTAGCTATGGTTATTCTAAGTCTAGTCATTTTGATAATTTCTTCGGATCCGTGTTTAATTTTTCTTTCGGAAGGTTGTGGAGTTCGGTCCATTAATTCTACAAGATCTCCTTTTACAATTCTTCCATCTTTTCCGGTTCCTTGAATATTATTTACATCTATTTTTTTTTCTTGCACAATTTTACGTACTGCTGGTGATAATACGCTTGACAAATTTTCTTTTTGAATGGATTTACCATTATTTGTTTTTTCCTGGTTTAAAATCAAAGGTTGTTCTAAAACTAAGGGTTGCTCTAAAACTAAGGGTTGCTCTAAAACTAAGGGTTGCTCAATTTCTTTTTTCTTATTGTCTGGTTTTTTATTATCAAATATTGATATATCTTGTTCATCACTTGAAATTATATTGTTTGTAGCTTCTTTTTTATCTTTTGCACCTTTTTGTTGTTTCTTTTGTTTTTTTGATTTGATAATTGGTACAATATTTTCGCCTGGAGAGCTTATTGTTCCAAGTAAAGCTCCAACCTCAACTGTATCTCCATTTTTGAAATTAATTTTTGATAGAATACCTTCTGCTGGTGATGGTACTTCAACATTTACTTTATCTGTTTCAAGCTCAACGATTGACTCGTCTAATTTTATAGCCTCTCCTTGGTTTTTTAGCCATTTTGAAACAGTTGCCTCGGTAATACTTTCTCCTAACGTTGGTACAATAATTTTTTCATTCATATTTAAATTATTCAAATATTTTTTTTATAATTTCTTTTTGTTGATTCAGATGTCTTAAAGCATAACCTGTAGCAGGTGAAGCTGCTGAACCTCTTCCAATATAAGAAATATTTTTATTTTTAGCCTTAATATAATTTAAAGTCCATTCAATATAATCTCTAACCGCAGACCAAGCTCCCATGTTTTTGGGTTCTTCTTGGCACCAATAAAATTGTGCTGTTGCTTTATATTTTTTTATCTCATTTACTAACGATTTTATTGGAAAAGGATATAATTGTTCGATTCTTATAAAAACGACATTGTTTATCTTTAGTTTCTCTCTAGCCTGAATAAGGTCAAAATACACCTTTCCAGAACATAAAATAACTTTTTTGATATCCTTTGTTTTTTTAAGTTTAATTAAACCATAACCTTTCTCTTCAGCAAGATCTCGTAACACCCTATGAAAAGAATTATTTCTTTCAAAATCTTCTATATTTGAAATACATATTTTGTTTCTTAATAATGATTTTGGTGTCATGATTACTAATGGTTTCCTGAAGTCTCTATGGATTTGTCTTCTAAGTGCATGAAAATAATTGGCGGGAGTTGTACAATTTATAACCTGAAGATTCTCCTGTGCACAAAGTTGCAAAAATCTTTCCAACCTTGCCGAAGAATGTTCGGGTCCTTGTCCTTCATATCCATGGGGAAGAAGCATTACTAGTCCGCTGGCTCTGGACCATTTTCTTTCCCCCGAACTGACAAATTGATCAATTACAACTTGAGCTCCATTTGCAAAATCTCCAAACTGAGCTTCCCAAACGACGAGGGTATTCGGTTCCACTAAAGAATAGCCATATTCAAAACCTAGAACTGCTAATTCAGATAGTAAACTATCAATAACTTCAAATTTTTTTTTGTTTTCTACAATTTGATTAAGTGGAATGAATGTCTCACCGGTATTTTGATCTCTTAACACAGAATGTCTCTGACTAAAAGTTCCCCTTCCAGTGTCTTGTCCAACAATCCTAACAGGAAAACCTTCATAAAGTAGCGTTCCAAAAGCTAACGATTCCGCGGTTGACCAGTCAAAACCTCTTCCTGTATCAAACATTTTTTTCTTGTTTGCAATAATCTTTTTGATAGTTGGATGTATCTGAAAATTATCAGGTATTGTTGTTAATTTTTCACCAACTCTTAATAAAATTGATCTTGAAACTCCACTTACTCCTCTTTTATCTTTACCTTTTTCAGGTTTATATTTTGACCAAATTCCTTCGAACCACTCTAATTTAGGTTTGTAATCTCTTGCAGTGTTAAACTGTTCCTCCAGAAGTTTTTTGAATTCTTTCTTTTGAACTTCAAAATCTTCTTGTGTTATAACTCCTTCTTTAATTAGTTGATTTGCATAAACATTTAAAGTGGCTGCATGTTTTCTAATTTTTGTATACATCAATGGTTGAGTAAACGATGGTTCATCACCTTCGTTATGTCCAAATCTTCTGTAGCAAATAATATCAATTACAACATCTCGGTTAAATTGTTGTCTATATTCTATAGCTATTTTTGCACAATGGACTACTGCCTCAGGATCATCTCCATTAACATGTAGTATTGGAGCTTCAGCCATTTTAGCAATATCAGAAGGATAAGGAGATGATCTTGCAAATTTAGGACTAGTGGTAAAACCAATTTGGTTATTTATTATAATATGAATTGCCCCACCTGTATTATGACCAGGTAAACCAGACATTGCAAAACATTCAGCTACTACACCCTGAGCTGCAAAGGACGCATCTCCATGTATCAAAATAGGAATAACTTTTTTTCGATTTTTGTCATTATGAAAATATTGCTTAGCTCTAGTTTGTCCTAAAACTACTGGATTAACTGCTTCTAAATGAGAAGGATTGTCAGTTAAACTAATATGAACAATATTATTATCAAACTTTCTATTTGATGATGCACCCAAATGATATTTCACATCGCCTGCAATATCTCCTACATTAGAACTTTCTCCTTCACTCGTAAATTCATTGAATATTCTTTTATAAGATTTTTGCAATAAATTAGCTAATACATTGAGTCTACCTCTATGAGACATACCTATTTTAACTTCCTTAACTCCAAGTTGACTACCTTTCTTAAGTATTTGCTCTAATGCAGGTATTAAAGATTCTCCACCATCAATTCCAAATCTTTTTGTTCCGATATATTTTAAATGTAAAAATTTTTCAAATCCCTCAGCTTGAATGAGTTTTTGTAAAATTGCTTTTTTTCCAGTTTCTGTATAATTTAATTGGTTTTCTTTTTTTTCCATTCGGTTTCTGAACCATGTTTTCTCTTTAGGATCTGAAATATGCATATATTCAACTCCTATTGTTGAACAATAGATATTTTTTAGAAATGAGACTATTTCACTAATCGTACCATACTTGCGGTCTAAGTATTCTTTTAGATAAATTTTTTTGTTAAAATCTTCTTTTTTGAATCCATGATCATATGGATTAAGATCATAGATATATTTTCTTTCCATTATTCCTAAAGGATCAAGATTTGCAATAAGGTGTCCTCTAATTCTATAAGCCCGGATGAGTGCTATAGCTTTAACAGATTCTTCTTTTTCTTTTTCATAATCTTTTTGTGAGGGTATTTGTCTTCTGAAATAATCTTTTTTATCAGATAGATCATCTTTAATAGAAATTTTTATTTGATCAATTATTTTTGAAATATTACTTTTTTTAGGTGCCCAACTAGGACCTTGTACATCATTTAAAATATCTTTTTTTTGATCACCCAAACCTTCAAAAAATTCTCTCCAACTTTGTGGTAACTCTGCATCGTCGTTAATATATTTTAAGTACATGCTCTCGATAAACGCACTATTATTTTGACTCAAAAATGAAGTTTTTTCGTAAACTGTATTATCTTTTATAATTGACATTATTTATTAACTTTATATTAACATAAATTTTAAATTATTAATTATTCAGTTTATGCAATAGGGTAGCACCAATTTCTGCAGGAGATTTTGCAATAGTTATGCCACATGATTCCATTTTTTTTATTTTTTCAACAGCTCCCCCTGTGCCTCCTGTAATAATCGCTCCAGCATGACCCATTCTTCTACCAGGAGGAGCAGTAATACCTGCGATAAATCCAACTACGGGCTTTTTTATGATATGATTTTTTAAAAATTCTGCCGCTTCTTCTTCAGCAGAACCACCTATTTCTCCTATCATTAATATTGATTTAGTCTCTGAGTCTTTCAAGTAAAGATCTAAACAATCTATAAAATTTGTACCATTAATTGGATCTCCGCCAATGCCAACGCATGTTGATTGTCCTAGACCGTTTTCTGTTGTTTGAGCCACAACCTCATATGTTAAAGTTCCTGATCTTGAAACAATACCTACTGATCCTCTCTTGTGAATATTTCCAGGCATGATACCTATTTTGCACTCATTTGGAGTTATTATTCCAGGACAATTAGGTCCAATCAACCGACTGATAGACTTACTTAATTTTAATTTAACTTTTAACATATCCAAAATAGGTATTCCTTCTGTTATACAAACAATAAGTTCCATGTTGCTATCAATTGCCTCTATAATCGCATCCGCTGCAAATTTAGCAGGAACATAAATCATGGTAGCTGTAGCTCCTGTTGAGTTCTTTGCTTCTTTTACAGTATTAAAAACTGGTAAACCTAAGTGTTTTTGTCCACCCTTTTTAGGTGTTACTCCTGCAACTAGCTTAGTTCCATATTTTAATGTTTGTTCAGAATGGAAGGTACCATGTGCACCAGTAAAACCCTGACAAATCAACTTTGTATTTTTATCAACTAGAATTGACATATTATTTTATTGCTTGAACAATTTTTTTTGCAGCGTCTCCTAAATTATTGGCAGATATAATCTTTAAACCTGAATTAGATAAAATTTTTTTTCCTTCTTGAAAATTGGTACCAGCTAATCTAACGACAAGTGGAACTGAAATCTTGGTCTCTTTAGCTGCATCAATTACGCCTCTTGCTAAAACATCACATCTCATTATGCCACCAAAAATATTTATTAAAATCCCTTTAACAGATTTATCTGATAGAATTATTTTGAATGCTGCGGCAACTTTTTCTTTAGATGCACCACCTCCAACATCTAAAAAATTTGCAGGCTTTTCTCCATAAAATTTTATAATATCCATTGTTGCCATTGCAAGACCCGCACCATTTACCATACAACCAATTTTTCCATCCAATTTTATATATGATAAATTATGTTTGCTTGCTTTAATCTCCATCGGATCTTCTTCACTTAAATCTCTTAGATTTAAAATTTCAGGATGTCTATAGAGACCATTATCATCAAAATTTATTTTTGCATCTAAACACAAAACATTTTCCATTTTAGTTATAACTAATGGATTAATTTCTATTAAACTTGCGTCAGTTTTGATAAGAGCTTGATAAACTGATTGAACTATTTTTTTAGCTTGATTTTTTGATAAATCTTTTAATTCAAAAATTGAAACAACTTTTTCTGCGTCTCTATCTGAAATATTATCTTTATAATCCAATCTATGAGTAATGATCTTATTTGGATTTTTTAAAGCAACATCCTCTATATCCATGCCTCCTTGTGCACTTGAAATAAAAGCTATTTTAGAACTAGCTCTATCTACTAAACATGATAAATAAAATTCTTTATTAAATTCAGTAACTTCCTCAATATATATTCGTTTAACTTCCCTGCCCTCTGGACCTGTTTGATGAGTTTTTAAAAATTTTCCAAACAGATTTGATGATTCTTGTTTTAAGTCATCTAAGTTATTTAAAATTTTTACCCCTCCAGCTTTACCTCTCCCTCCAGCATGGATCTGGGCTTTTAATACATATTTGTTGGTTTTAAGTAATTTTGCCTTTTCTAGTACTTCTTCAACTGAGAAAGCAACCACACCATTGGGAACAGGGACTCCAAATTTCTTTAACAACTCTTTGGCCTGATGTTCGTGAATATTCATTTACTTTTTAATTTTATGATTATTTTAATTCTGGGTCGATTTTACACGCTGACAACCATAAATTATTTACTGCACTAATTGATTTTTCAAATTGTTTTTTTTCTTCGTTATTTAGTGATAATTCCTCGATTTTTTCTACACCCAAGCTACCGATGATTACTGGAACTCCAGCATACAAATTTTTAACACCATACTCTCCATTTAAATAAGCTGCACAAGGTAATAGTTTTTTTTGATTTTTTAAATATGATTCTGCCATTTCAACGCCCGAAGCTGCTGGTGCATAATATGCTGAACTTTTCTCCAAAAGTTTTCCTATTTCAGCGCCCCCATCTTTTGTTCTTTGAACAATTTTATTAATTCTTTCTTGTGAAATTTTTCCTTCAGAAATTAATGTGTTTAAAGTTTTGCCCGAAATTTTAGTATATTGAGGTAAAGGAACCATAGTATCTCCATGTCCACCCAAAACTAACGCTTCAATCTGTTTTACTGGAATATTCAATTCTAAAGATAGAAATAATTTGTATCTAGAACTATCTAATATTCCTGCCATTCCAACGACTTTATTTGTCGGCAATTGCGAGTACTTCTGTAATGCCATTACTATTACATCTAATGGATTAGTAATACAGATTACAAATGCATTGTGAGAATATTTTTTTATTCCCTCACTAACCTGTTTTATAATTTTTAAATTAGTTCCCAAAAGATCGTCTCTACTCATACCAGGTTTTCTTGGAATTCCAGCAGTTATAATAATTACATCTGAGTTTTTAATATCTTCATATTTATTGGTACCAACCAACTTAACATCAAATCCATGTACAGATGAAGATTGAGCAATATCTAAAGCCTTACCTTTTGCAATTCCCAATGCAACATCAAACAAAACTATATCTGCTAGTTCCTTTAACCCAATTAAATGAGCTAATGTTCCACCAATTTGACCTGCACCAATTAAAGATATTTTTTTTCTCACTTTTATTTCATTGTTGGCATAACAAATTCTGGATTTGATCTTAGTCCAGATGGCCATCTGGAAGTAATCGTTTTAAGTTTAGTATAAAATCTTACTCCCTCAGATCCATGCATATGTTGATCTCCGAACAAAGATCTTTTCCAACCACCGAAACTATGAAAAGCCATAGGTACTGGTATAGGAATATTAATTCCAACCATTCCAATCTTAATTTTGCTAGCAAAAGTTCTACCAACATCACCATCTCGAGTATAAATACTTGTTCCATTGCCTAATTCATGATCATTTACTAAATCTACCGCTGACTTAAAATCTTTAACTCTAACGACCGAAAGAACTGGACCAAATATTTCTTCCTTATAAATTTTCATATTTTTTTCAACATGATCAAAAAGGCATCCACCAATAAAAAAACCTTTTTCAAAACCTTGAAGCTTTATATTTCTGCCATCAACAACAAGTTTTGCACCTTCTTTTATTCCAAGATTTACATATCCTTTGACCTTTTCTAAATGTTCTTTTGTAACAAGTGGTCCCATTTCTGAACTTTTATCTGAGCCTGGTCCAACTTTAAGTAATTCAACTTTTTTTGATAGTTTATTAACCAATTGATCTCCAACTTTTCCAACTGCAACTGCAACTGATTGTGCCATACATCTTTCTCCTGCTGATCCGTAGGCCGCACCCATCAAACCATTAACAGCTTGATCGATGTCACAATCTGGCATTACAACACAATGATTTTTTGCACCACCTAAAGCTTGAACACGTTTTTCATTTTTTGCAGCATTTTCATATATATATTTTGCAATAGGTGTGGAACCAACAAAACTTATAGCAGCCACATCTTTGTTCGTTAACAAAGCATCAACTGCTTCTTTATCTCCATTAACAACATTAAAAACTCCATCTGGTAACCCAGCTTCTTTAAATAATTGAGCTAATTTAATAGAACAAGATGGATCTTTTTCTGAAGGTTTTAACACAAATGTGTTACCGCATGCGATAGATATAGGAAACATCCACATTGGAACCATAGCAGGAAAATTAAATGGAGTTATTCCAGCACAAACTCCTAACGGTTGCCTAACAGACCAACTATCAACATCTGTACCCACATTTTCAGTAAATTCACCCTTAAGCAAATTTGGAATACCACAAGCAAATTCGACAACCTCTAGTCCTCTAGTTAAAGAGCCTTTAGCATCTTCATAAACTTTTCCATGCTCAGAAACTATAAGTTTAGTTATTTCGTCTGAATTTTTTTCTATTAATTCTTTAAATTTAAATATTACCCTTGCTCTTTGTACGGGTGGTTTATTAGACCAATCAATAAATGCCTCTTTAGCTTTTTGAACCACTAAGTCTAAATCTATTTTTGAGGCCAAATTAACTTCTGATGCTTGTTCTCCAGTTGCTGGATTAAATACCTTAGAAGTTTTTTTTGAAGAACCTATAAAAACCTTACCATTTACAAAATGTTGAATTAAATTCATAAATATCTAGAAATGATTTAATTAAGCTTCTAGCTTGTTGCAAGCATTTTTTTAATCGAACCAATGGCTTTTGCAGGATTCAACCCCTTTGGGCAAGAGCTTGTACAATTCATTATGGTATGGCATCTATATAATTTTAACTTATCAGCAACCATTTTTAATCTCTCTTTCTTTTCTTCATCACGACTATCTGAAATCCAACGATAAGCCTGAAGTAAAACAGCAGGACCTAAGTATTTTTCACCACTCCACCAATAACTTGGACAAGAAGTTGAACAACATGCACACATTATACATTCATATAATCCATCAAGTTTATTTCTACTTTCTTTAGATTGGATAATTTGATTCTTTTGGGATTGATTTTTTTTAACTTTTAACCAAGGTTCAATTGACTCATATTGTTTATATAGTGTGTTTAGATCGGCAACTAAATCTTTGATCACCTTTAAGTGTGGAAGAGGGTAAATTCTTAAATCACCATTTATTTCTTTATGTGATTTTAAGCATGAAAGTGTATTAACTCCATCTATATTCATTGCACATGATCCACAAACACCATGTGCACATGAACGTCTATAAGTAAGAGATGAATCAATTTCATTTTTAATTTTATTTAAAATATCTAAAACTTTGTTGCCACATGTATCCATATCTACCTCGAAAGTATCTTCTCTTGGGTTTTCATTTTTTTCTGGGTCCCATCTGTAAATATGAACTATTTTTAAATTTGATGAACCAGTTTTATCTTTAAAATATTGCCCTGGTAAAATTTTAGAATTTTTTGGAAGATTAAATTGTACCATTAATAAACTCTTTCTTTTGGAGGAAAAGTTTGAACATCATTGGTTAAAGTTGATAAATTTACCGGTCTATAGTTAATTTTAATTTCACTTCCGTTTTGCCAACTTAAAGTATGTTTCATGTAATTTGAGTCATCTCTATCGGGATAATCTTCTCTCGCATGAGCACCTCTGCTTTCCTTTCTAGAATTTGCAGATTCTAAAGTTGTCATAGCTTGACGAATAAGATTATCAAACTCTAAGGCTTCCATTAAATCAGTATTAAAAATTAAAGATTTATCTTTAACTGTTATTGATTGCATGCCGTTAAAAGGTTTTTTAATTTCTTCAACTCCTTCTTTCAAAGTTTTCGCAGTTCTAAAAACTGCACATTTTGATTGCATAGTCTTTTGCATTGATAGCCTAAGTTCAGAAGTCTTATTTGATCCATTTCCGTTTCTTAATTTATCAAACCTATCCAATGACTTATCTGTTTCACTTTTTGAGATGTCTTCATGTGGTGTATTTTTTTTTATTAGTTCAGCAGCTCTTTTTGCTGCAGCTTTTCCAAAAACTATAAGATCAATTAAAGAATTTGAACCTAGTCTATTTGCTCCATGAACAGAAACGCAGGCTGCCTCTCCAATAGCCATCAATCCCGAAACAGTTTTTTCTCCACCATTTAAAGTAATTGCTTCTGCTTTATAATTTGTTGGTATACCTCCCATATTATAGTGCACTGTTGGCACAACAGGTATAGGTTCCTTGGTTACATCTTTTCCCACAAAAGTTTCTACTGATTCTGATATACCTGGGAGTCGTGATTCAATTATTTTAGGATCAATATGATCAATGTGTAAGTGTACATGATCTTTATTATTTCCAATTCCTCTGCCCTCGTTAATTTCAATCGCAATAGATCTGCTCACAACGTCTCTTGAAGCAAGATCCTTAGCTTTAGGAGCATATCTTTCCATAAAACGTTCACCTTTGGAATTCAATAAAAAACCACCTTCTCCTCTAACAGCTTCTGAAATTAAGCAACCAATTCCATAAAGTCCTGTAGGATGAAATTGAACAAATTCCATATCTTGTAATGGTAGTCCTGCTCTTAAAACCATTCCATTTCCATCGCCTGTACAAGTATGTGCCGCTGTAGCAGAATAATAAATTTTTCCATAGCCTCCTGTGGCTAAAATTGTAATGTGTGATCTAAATCGATGAATTGTTCCTTCGTTTAAATTCCATGCAATTACACCTTTACATTCACCATTTTTCATTAATAAATCTAAAGCAAAATATTCAATAAAAAATTCTGTCTTATGCTTAAGTGCTTGACCATATAATGTATGTAAAATTGCATGACCGGTTCTATCTGCAGCCGCACAAGTTCTTTGTATTGGTTCGTTACCATAATTCTTGGTCATTCCACCAAAAGCTCGCTGATATATTTTACCATCCTTTGTCCTGCTAAATGGGACACCATAATGATCAAGCTCTATGACAGCTTGTGGTGCTTCCTTACAAAGATATTCGATGCAGTCTTGATCTCCGAGCCAGTCCGATCCTTTAACAGTATCATACATATGCCAACGCCAGTCATCTTCTCCCGCATTACCTAAAGCTGCAGAAATTCCTCCTTGAGCTGCTGCCGTATGACTTCTTGTTGGAAAAACTTTCGAAATGCAGGCAGTTTTTAAACCGGACTCGCTCAATCCTACAGCGGCTCTTAAACCGGCTCCTCCCGCTCCAACAATCAAAACATCGTATTCATGATCAATTATTTTATATGTACTCATAAAAATTTATATAATAACAAAATTATTGTTACTAATGGGACAATTATACTTAATAAAAATGTTAAAATATTTGTGACATTTTTAATTTTTTCATCTTGAATATAGTCTTCATAAATTTCGCTTAATCCAATTTTTGCGTGAAAAAAACCTGTAACAAGTAAAATTATAGTTAAAAATAAAAATAACGGTTTACTGAAAAAATTTATAACTGAATTATAATCTCCGGTAGATAAAGATATTAGAGAAATTAAAAACCAAATAATAAGAGGAGCAACTATTATGGCACTAATTCTTTGAAATATCCACTTTCGAGATGCCTTCATTAAATTAATCCTTTGCCAATCATCCATAAAATAATCGTTAAAAATAACGAACCAATAATCACTATAATTCCTGAAAGATTTGCTGTTTTGATTTCATATCCAAAACCTAAGTCCCAAAAGAAATGTCTAATTCCACTCAATAAATGATAGCTCATTGACCAAGTAAATCCGATTAAAATAAATTTACCAATAAAACTTTTTAGAAAAACTGAAAAAGATTCAAAAAAATTTTCCCCAATTCCTGCGGAAGAAATCCAGGCACAGATAAAAATTAAACCTAATAAATTTAATATTCCTGTAATTCTGTGAGTAATAGAAACTAAAGACGATACTTGCCATCTATAAATTTGAAGATGGGGCGATAATGGATTTTTGGAATCATTCATTATTTAGGTAATATATTTTTTAATCAAAACATTTGCAATTTGAACTGCATTAAGAGCAGCACCCTTAAGTAAATTGTCAGATACTACCCACATATTTATAGAATTTTTTTGTGTCTGGTCTTTCCGTATCCTTGAAATATATGTTACAAAATTACCACTCGATTCAACTGGAGTTATATAGCCACCATCTTCTGTTTCATCTACAACTTTGCATCCAGGAGCTCTTTCTAAACATTCTCTAATTTTTTTTGCATCAACCACAGTATTAAATTCAATATTTATTGACTCAGAGTGTCCAACAAATACTGGAACTCTTACGCAAGTAGCGCTCAAAGCTATATTTGGATCCAAAATTTTTTTTGTTTCTACTGTCATTTTCCATTCTTCTTTTGTGTAACCATCTTCCATAAAAGAATCGATATGCGGTATAACGTTAAAGGCAATTTGTTTAGTAAAATTTTTTGAACTTACTTTTTGTTTATCCAAAACTAGTTTACTTTGTTCTTCCAATTCAGTCATATGATTTTTACCAGCTCCCGATACTGACTGGTAAGTTGAAACTACTACTCTTTTGATTTTAAATTGATCATGCAACGGCTTTAAAGCCAAAACCAATTGAATGGTTGAACAATTTGCATTGGAAATAATATTTCTATTTTTGTAAAGCTTTATAGCCTCAGGATTCACTTCTGGGACTATTAAAGGAATTTCCTTATCCATTCTAAAATGTTTTGAATTATCAATTACAATAGTTTTTTTTGCAGCAATAGGGGCCCATTTTTCTGCTATTTCACTTCCTGCTGAAAAAAAAGCTATTTTTACTTTCGAAAAATCAAAATCATTAAGCCCAACTATAGAGTAGCTTTTATTTTTAAAAGTAATTGTTTTTCCTACACTTTTATCAGAGGCAATAAGATACAATTCACTAAATTCAAAATTTAGTTTTTCTATAACTTCTAAAATTTTTCTACCGACATTTCCTGTCGCTCCAACAATCGCTATGTTCATATAAATTAAGTATTACTATTTGTTATTTTTTTCTACAAAATTTTTTACAATCTCTCTCATTTCAAAAGCTTTTTCAAATATAATCATGTGACCACATTCTTTAAGTACTTGTAATTCAGAATTTTTAATTTTTTCAGCCATTTGTTTTCCCTTATCTAGTGGAACCATTTTATCTTTATCCCCTAGTAAACAAAGAGTCGGGCAATTTATATTTGATGCTGCTTGCAAACCATTTTTGTAATTATTGCATGCTCTAAGATCAACAGCTAAACTTTCTTGAACCTGTCTTGGTGAATTAATAATTTTTTGTACTGGATTACCTCCGATAAATTTTTTTACTCCCTCATAACCCCATTTCATCATAAGTTCTACAGATTTCATATCACCTCCATCTGCATAATCAATCAGAGCTGGATTAACAGGTAATTCATATGATCCTCCAACAAGAATTAAACTTTTGATTAGTTTTGGGAAGCGAGAAGCAAATTCTAGTCCAACTAAACAACCTTGCGAATGACCCACAAATGAAATTTCTTTAATTTTTAATTTTTCCATCAACTTTTTAATCCAATCTGTTATTTCCTCAATAGAACTTATTGCGGGTCCTTCAGAAGAACCATGGCCAGGTAAATCAACGGATAAAATGCTATAACCTTTGGTGGCTAGAAATTGCTCGTGTAAAGACCAAACTATGTGAGTAAGACCACTGCCATGCATCAAAACAATTACTGGTTTTTTAATGTCAAAATCTAATCCACCTGTAGATGCGAAAACATCTTTTTGGTCTACTTCGAAATTCAGTTCATCTCCTTGGCTTTTTTTCTTAATTCAAATTTTTTTATCTTTCCAGTGGAGGTTTTTGGTAATTCACCAAAAACTACTTTTTTTGGAAGTTTGAATCCAGCCAGGGTTTCTCTACAAAATTTTATTATTTCTTTTTCTGTAGCTTTTTTTTGAGGTGCTAATTCAACAAAAGCACAAGGTGTTTCTCCCCATTTTTCGTCCGGTTTAGCAACCACCGCAGCAAGTGAAACTGACGGATGTTTAGCTACTGTATTTTCAATCTCTATTGACGAAATATTTTCTCCACCTGAAATGATAATATCTTTAGACCTATCTTTTATTTGAATATAACCGTTAGAATGTATTACCGCTAAATCACCAGAGTGAAACCATCCACCTTTCATAGCTTTTTCTGTCGCCTCTTTGTCCTTAAAATAACCTTTCATCACAACATTTCCACGTATCATTATTTCCCCAATAGTCTTTCCATCCCGTGAAACCGGTTTCATGGTTTCTGGATCCATTACATCAACATCTTCGGTGTTAGGGTAACGCACACCTTGACGAGCACTTATATCGGCTTTTTCATCTTCATTTAAATCGTCCCATTTTTGATTCCATGCACATTGTAAAATATGTCCATAAGTTTCTGTCAGACCATACACATGCATCACTTCAAAACCTAGATTTTTCATTTTTTTAAAAATAATACTCGGAGGAGGGGCAGCTGCTGTTAAAACGTAAACCTTATGCTTTAGTGGTTTTTGTTCTTCCTTTGGTGCACTAGCCAACATATTTAGTATAATTGGAGCCCCACCAAAGTGAGTAACTTTATGTTCCTCGATTAAATCAAAAATTTCTTTAGCTCTAATATTTCTAATACAAATTACACGAGCATGAAGCATTGCAAGTGTCCACGGATAACACCAGCCATTGCAGTGAAACATAGGAACAGTGTACAAAAAATTCAAATGGTTTGGCATATTCCATGCTGCTGCACTGCCTGTTGCCATTAAATAAGAACCTCTATGATGATAAACAACTCCTTTTGGATTTCCGGTAGTACCAGATGTATAATTTAATGAAATCGACTGCCATTCATCCTTTGGCCTCCTCCATACATAATTAGGATCACCTTGCTCTAAAAAACTTTCATATTCATGTTCTCCAATTTTTTCGCTGCCTTTTAGATCAGCTTCTTCATCAACTATATCTATAATTAAAATTTTCTTACCAAGGCTTTCTAAAGCTTTTTTTACAACACTATGAAATTGACGATCTACAATAAGTGCTTTGGTGTCGGCATGTTTAAAAATATAGCCAACTGTTTTTGCATCTAGTCTCGTATTAATTGCATTAAGTACAGCACCAGTCATCGGAACTGAATAATGAGCTTCAAATAATTCGGGTGTATTTGCAGCCATAATTGATACGGTATCACCCAACTTAATTCCATTTTTTTCTAAAGCGCTAGCAAATTTTACGCTTCGTTCGTAAACCTGTTTCCAAGTATAAGAACGTTTTTTATAAACTAAAGCTTCATAGTTTGGATAAATATCTTTTGTTCTTTCAATAAAACTTATTGGTGTTAATGGAACAAAATTTGCATTATTTTTATCAAGATTTTTATCGTAATCATTCATAATTAATTGAATTTAAAATCCATTATATATTTACTTCCTGAAATTGCAGAATTATAATGGGTATCAATTCTGGGTAGCACTCGATT